>CAMCBE010000017.1 GCA_945872805.1 Chitinophaga pinensis
GTTCTCTTCTATCTGATTGACCTTTTTGTTGAAATCGACAACCTCCACGTTTTCACCGTTTATCGATCCAATAGTTGTAGACTGTCCACTCAACATGCTGCCGCCATTTCCCACAAATGCATCTTGCACTAGAAAACCGATAAGACTAATAGAAATTAACCCGGTTAATATAACCGCGCCCCTGTCTCTGATTTGCTGAATTATTGACATAATATTAATTTAGTAAAGAGGGAGCAAAAATAAGGTAAAAATGGTTATTAACAAACTGTGGAAAACGCTCCAAAAAACCTGTTTTTTTAGCATTTTGTGGGGTTTTTCGAATTAAAACAACCCTTTTCGAGATAATTCACATCTGTTTGTTAATAAGCAATTATTGCTGTGGATTTCTGTCGTTTTTGACAAGATAATTGTGGAAATTATAAAATATCTTTTGGCATTTTGTGGTGGTGGCTTGTTCTCTTTCTATTTTTTCACATTTTACTATCGATACATTAACATCAATTTTAAAAAAGATAGAAATGTGAATTAATTATATGAATAATTTTAATTGTGGATAAGGATATAAAATTCTCACTAAATCATACATTTTAAAAAAAATAAAATGTTAATAAGTGAAAAAAAAAGTGATTTAAATCAGGAAAAATAATAATGATTATAGGTTTTCAACATATTAACACCCGTAATAGTAATAAGTGTTTATATAAATAAAGTAATATTATTAAATACTACAATAGATATCAACATTAAATTTTTACACACTATGCTTAAATTTTTTAGTTCACTATTTATTCTTTCTTTTTTTATTTCTTGTTCTGGGATACGATTAATCCAAGACTATGATTCTATTTCAGATAATCGAATAAATTCACTTCAAGAGAAAACTGCTAAATTTTTTATAAAAGTAGATCGTCAATTTGCTAAACCTGATTTGAATTACGAAAATTTTATTTCTTTTTATGATGATTCTAAAGCTGATATAAATGTTTTACTAGTTAGAAATAGGGCATTATATAAAACATCAATTACACAACAATAATTAGAATCTTTATTAATTCAATTTAATTCTTTAGAATTATTACATAAGAAAGGTTTTAATTATAAAGAAGAAATTAATATCATCAAATCTGCCATCGAAAATTCATTTACCGCAATTCTACAATTTCAGTTATCTTTAAAAAAAAGATCAAACACGTAAATTATAATGTTCAAGCATAAATTAATATTTTCAGATATTCTTGATGAAATGTCTTCTGCTGCAAAAAAAGTTCTTAAGGCTAGATGGAAGAAAGTTAAACCACTTGCAGAACTACAGTTAAAAAGTATAATCCATAATCTTGAACAAATTGCAGAATTAAAATTACAAGGTAAAATTACTGAAGATCAAGCTAGGCTTCATTTAATGATTCAAAAAGAATCTATCAGAACCATATTATTAAGTTTTGAAGGTATTGGTATTGTTACTGCAGAAGAAGCAATTAATTCAGCCTTATCCTCTGTAAGAACTATTGTGAATAAAGCAATTGGTTGGAAAATATTATAAAATGAATTCTATAAAAAATATAATTTTTGATCTGGGAGGTGTTTTAATAGACTGGAACCCAGATTACATGTATAAAAAACTTATCCCTGATATAGAATATAGAAACTGGTTTTTAAATACTATTTGTACCCTCGACTGGAATGAAAAGCAAGATGGTGGTAGAACTATAGAAGCTGCAACGAATGAGCTGATTACTCAATTTCCTGAGCATAAAGAAAATATATTAGCTTATTATAATCGATGGGAAGAAATGTTAAATGGTCCAATTTCGGGTACTGTTGATTTGTTTAGAAATTTAAAAGAAGATAAGAGCTTGAAAATATATGCTCTTACAAATTGGTCTGCAGAAACATTCCCACGTGCGTTAGTATTATTTGATTTTTTACATTGGTTTGATGGTAGAATTGTATCTGGTGAGGAAAACACTAGAAAACCCCATAAAGAAATTTATGAACTTATTATTAATAGATTTTCTTTAAATAAAGAAGAAACTATTTTCATAGATGATAATTTAAGAAACATACTTGCTGCAGAAGAATTTGGTATAAAATCAATTCATTTCAAATCACCTGAATTACTAAAATCTTCTTTACAGGGTTTGCAGCTTTTATAACTATTTCATTACTTGATATATTATAAGACTAAATATATAAGCTAGTCCAGTCATGTACAACAATTGAATCAGAGGCCATTTCCAGCTCCCTGTTTCCCTTTTAACCACAGCAAGCGTACTCATGCATTGCATAGCTAATAGATAGAATATTAAGAGGGATAATCCTGTTGCAGTAGTATATACAGGTGAACCATCAATTCTCCGAGCTGATTGCATTTTATTACGCAATGTGCTACTATTTTCGTCTGCACCATCACCAACGCTATATAGTGTTGCCATTGTTCCCACAAATACTTCCCTAGCTGCAAACGAAGTAATTAGTGCTATTCCAATTTTCCAATCATAGCCCAGTGGCTTAATTACAGGCTCAATTGCTCTGCCCATAATCCCAGCATAAGAGAATTCTAATAAGGCATTTGATTTCTCTGTATTATATATTTTTACGTTCTCTGGATGTAAAGCCAGTTGCTCTTGGTAATGCTTATTAATCTCCTCGCGTTTATTCCCTGGACCAAATGAACTTAAGCCCCAAAGAATTAGCGATATCAATAGTATTATTCTTCCAGCATCAAATACAAACACTTTGGCCTTTTCTATCATTGTTATGATGATATTTTTCCATCTAGGCTGCTTGTAAACTGGTAGTTCTAATATGAAATAACTCTTTTCTTTAATCTTAATGAATAGATTCAAAACGTAGGATACAATTAGCGCAATTAGAATTCCAAATACATATAATCCCATTAATACAAGTCCTTGAAGACTCAATACACCCAATATGTGTTTGTTTGGTATGATAAGAGAGGTTAAAATCGTGAAAACAGGAAGCCTTGCACTACAACTCATAAATGGCGTTACCATAATGGTTAATAGCCGTTCTTTTTTATTTTCTATATTTCGTGCACTCATGATGGCAGGAACAGCACAAGCAAATCCACCAATCATCGGCATAACACTTTTACCATTCAGTCCTACTTTCCTCATTATACGATCCGAAAGAAAGCTGATTCTCGCCATATATCCCGTATCCTCCAATAATGTAATCAATCCAAATAATATCATTATTTGTGGGACAAATACTAATATTCCACCAATACCAGCTAATACTCCGTTTATTAATAAATCAGCCACCCAACCAGTTGGTAAACTATTACCAAGTAAACCCCCGAGTTGACTAACGCCATATTCTATTGTATTCATCGGAAACTCAGCCATCCAAAACACACTCTGAAATAAGATGAACAATACCACTCCCATGATCAAATACCCATATGTTCTATGTAAAAAGAAATGATCTAACTGTTCAGAATATCGTTTCTTTTTTTCTGGACTATCTTCTTCTACTGTTTTCTGAACAATCTGTCTTATTTTTTTATATCGAAGCTGAATATCTTCTGCTTGTATCCTAGTGTGATTGAATTTATATTTCTCTTCAATTCTTTCAATCTCACCCTGAGTCTTATCATCTAACTGAAATGATTCGTGATTTATTAGATGATGTATAGCTGAATAATTGCTGATGTTTGGAATCAACTTCTGTATTTCTTCAATAGCTTCTTTTGCTAGCTCTTCAATATTAAAAAAATCGTTGCCAGCTTGTTCAGTCAACATCAATTGTGATATAGTTGATTTTAGTTGATCCACGCCCTTTCCTGTTCGTGCATTAACGGCCACTATGGGCACTTGCATTTCTCTTGAAAGTCCATCAATATCAATTGTGATGCCTCTTTTTTTAGCAATATCACTCATGGTTAAGGCAACAATAACTGGTACTTTCAAGTCTATCACTTGAGAAACGTATAATAAATTTCTCCTTAGGCTACTTGCATCTACTACTACTATAGCAAGGTCTATTCCTTCATTTTCTTCTGGCGTCATCAATTGTTTGTAAGAAACCCACTCATCACTTCTTCTTGGGTATAAACTATAGGCACCAGGCAAATCAATGACGTTATACGACAGTTTATTTTGTAATACAACTTGACCAATTTTCTTTTCAACCGTAACGCCGGGAAAATTTCCTACTTTTTGGCGCATACCCGTAAGTAGATTAAATAATGAACTTTTTCCACTATTTGGGTTACCCAATAAACCTATATGTAGTTTTTTACTTAACATGATGACTATTACAAAGTTAACCCCAATTATTAACCCGTTATTTACGAAAAAAGTAAAAAGGCACTCTTTTCAGAATAAGTTTATACCTCACCTCCCATAAGTATCATATTTTTGCATCAAATGATGAACATGTTCAGGTTATTAATTGTCTTTCTTTTGATTGCAAACATTGCTTCTGCTCAAAAGACGAGAAAAGCAGATAAGGAAACTTTAAAATATTTAAAAGGGAATATTGAATATCTCTCTTCTGATCAATTGGAAGGAAGAAGAGCGGGAACTCCCGGTGAATCGCTTGCAGCCGATTTTATTGCAAGTAAATTCAAGGAAATTGGACTATTACCAAAAGGATCTGAAGATTCTTATTTTCAGCCTTTTACTATATCTGACGGTAGACAAATACTTCCTGATACTTATTTAAGCTTGAATAATCAGGTGTTGACTCCTGGAATCGAATTTTTCCCACTCTCTAATAGTAAAGAATCTTCAACAATAAAAGCACAAGTTTCTCCGTCCTTGACTGAAAATGATCAGCCTTGGTTAATTGATATTGCTGATGATCTTGACAACAATAAAGAAAATCCACATTTTGATGTTTCTAATTTAATCAACTCCCTCATTAATAAATCTAAGGACAAGGGAGCTTCTTCTGTCATTTTTTTCAATAGTGGGGATATTGATGATCATATTTCATTTGATGACAAAGATCGATCAGAGTCTACTATTATACCGGCTTTATACATTACTAAAAATGCCGTGAAAACGTATCTGCAAGATTTGAATTCAACCTATGATTTACAATTCAACGTTGCAATAGGTCCTAAGATCAGGCATTCAAAAAATATTATTGGATATATTGATAATAAAGCAAAACTCACTGTTGTTCTAGGTGCACACTTTGATCACTTGGGCTATGGGGAAGATGGAAATTCAATGCTACGTAGCGGGGAACGACTAATTCATAACGGTGCAGATGATAATGCAAGTGGCACAGCAGCGCTTATTGAATTAGCTTTCTTATTGAACAAGAGTAAATCAAAGCAGTTTAATTATTTATTTATTGCTTTTTCAGCCGAAGAACTTGGACTGAATGGTTCAAAATATTTTTCAGAGAATCCTACTATCTCTTTGAATACGGTAAACTATATGATCAATATGGATATGGTGGGAAGAATGAATGATAGTACACGTGTAATTACGATTGGCGGGTATGGCACATCTCCCTCTTGGAAACCATTAATTGATAACATCAAGGATAATCCTTTTGTCATAAAATATGATTCAAGTGGCACAGGACCTAGCGATCATACCTCCTTTTATAGAAAAGATATTCCAGTACTTTTCTTTTTTACTGGCTTGCATACTGATTACCATAAACCAAGTGATGATGCTGATAAAATTAATTATGTTGGGGAGTTAAAAATTATCTATTTCATTAAACAACTCATTGAAAATGATAAACAGCATGAAAAAATTGCTTTTACTAAAACTAGAGAGCAGTCTTCCGGCTCTTCTACTCGTTTTAGTGTTTCTTTAGGTATCATGCCAGATTATACTTTCCCTGGTAATGGCGTTCGTGTTGATGGCGTTTCAGATGGTCGGCCTGCAAAGAAAGCTGGTATTTTAACGGGCGATGTAATTAGACAACTTGGTGATTTCAAAACTTCGTCTGTAGAATCATACATGCAAGCACTATCCAAATTCAAGAAGGGAGATAAAACTAATGTTATCATTCTACGCGGGGAAACGGAATTAGTTTACGAAATTATTTTCTAATGAAACTAAAGCTCAATGATGATCAAATGTCTGATAATTTTTTCGAGGGAACTCGTATTTTAGGCATTGCTTCAACGTTAAAAAATTATCAGCTTTGTTTTCATATTGAAAAAGAATTATTCATAGATTTTCGTACCTCAGCTGATCTTCAAATTCCATTAGAAAAAAATAAGCGATCATATTCTTTCACTGTATATGAATTTATTCAACCGAACATAGCAACAGAACACTTTCTTTATAGTAACAAAAATGATGGAGAAGCCTTATTACCTGAACTTCAGTATCTTGACTTTATTTGGCTTCTAAAAGGAGATCATTTTTTCATTGATGATGAATTTACTACACTTCAACAACGGCTAAGGTCAATTACTGGCATCCAGCTTGTAACGGAAGTTTCTCAGGATAAAATAAAATCAAAAGATAATCTTCAATTATAATATCTAATGTGGGAAAAACAAAATAACAAACTATACAAGAAGTTTATTTTTAAAGACTTCTCATCTGCGTTTTCATTTATGACTCAAGTTGCCATGATTGCAGAAAAAATAGACCACCATCCTACTTGGACCAATACGTGGAATAGTGTGGAAATATGGTTATCAACACATGATGCTGGTAATGTAATTACAGAAAAGGATGAAAACTTAGCCAGACTAATTGACGCTATACTGTAGTCTATACTACAGTTATAGCAAAAGATTCAGTTTCTATCATTTCACCAATAGGCTGGGTGTATTTGGCTAATCCATGCTCATTTAGTATTTCTATCACCTCTCCTAAGGCATCTTTATCAACCGATATCAATAAACCTCCACTTGTTTGCGGATCTGCTAAGATATTTTTCTGAAAACTAGCATGTTCCTCATTTTCAAAATGTACTTTATGTCCATAGCTATCCCAGTTCCTGTTTGTACCACCTGGAACTGCACCAGCACCTACATACTCTATTAATTCATCACATATCAACGGTACGGTAGCGAAATTCACTATTGCTGATAATTGACTTCCTTCTGCCATTTCAATCAAATGACCTAATAATCCAAATCCTGTTACATCTGTCATAGCATGAACAGTTGGTAGTTTACTTAATAATGAACCTATTTTATTAAGTTTCATCATTTGTTCTGAAGCTAATGTTGCATCTTTTGTTTTCAATATTCCTTTTTTCTCAGCCGTTGTTAATATGCCGACACCAATGCTTTTTGTAAGTAACAGTATATCTCCTTTTTTTGCTGTATTGTTCTTTTTTAAATTCTGTATTTCTACTATGCCGTTCACAGCCAAGCCAAAAATAGGTTCTGGAGAATCTATGCTATGTCCGCCTGCAAGTTGAATACCAGCTTCTTTGCATATACTTTTGCTGCCTTCAATTACTAACCTTGCAATATTCGGAGGTAATGTATTAATGGGCCATCCAAGAATTGCTATGGCTAAAATTGGATCTCCTCCCATTGCATAGACATCACTGATAGCATTTGCTGATGCAATTCTTCCAAAATTAAATGGATCATCCACAATAGGCATAAAAAAGTCAGTGGTAGATATTAGCGCTTTCCCATTTCCTAAATCATATACTGCCGCATCATCTTTACTATGATTCCCCACAAGTAAATTATCCTCATCAGGCATGCTGAAACTAGAATGTAGAATCTCATCTAAAATCTTTGGTGAAATTTTACATCCACAACCTGCTCCATGGGAATACTGTGTTAGTTTTATTTTATTGTCCATTCGTTCTATTAATTAAAATTTCAGCATTTTGTTTCCCATTCACATTTTCCAAATCGACATTCTGTAATAAGGTCTTCAACTGTTCTCTACTTTCCAATGACTTCTTATACAACTTATCATAATACTTGAGTAAAATTGAAAAGCAACCATGCATATCATTTATTTTCAGATATTCAATTGCTGTCTTCATCTCTAAGCCACCTAGTTTCTTTTGAATTCTTGTAATCGCTTCCTCCAACTCATTTCGATCTAACTTTCCATATGTATCCACTAAATAATTAAGTCTTTCCTCAAATGAAATATTAATAAAATTGATTCTACTAGATCGTATCGTTTCCCATAATTGATGCGGTATGCTCACATTTCCAATTCGTTGACTTTCATCTTCTATCCATATTGGTTCATTAGGATATAGCGTTGATATGTGTATTAATTCTATCGCTAATTTATTTTCAAACATTTCCGTGCTAGCTTGCATTGGCAAACCTATTCTTCCAAATGCCGAACCTTTATGCCCTGCTATACCCTCTAAATCAACCATTGGTTGATTCATTTTTCTCAATTCCTGTAATATGATTGTTTTACCAGAACCAGTATACCCACCCAGAATAGTAAATTTGAATTTGATTTGAAATACTTCAAGGACCCAATTTCTAAATGCTTTATATCCCCCTACTAACGTGTATACTTTAAAACCATATAGATCAAATAGCCATGCTACTCCAGCACTACGCATTCCTCCCCTCCAGCAATGCACAATGACTGTTTTATTACTAGGATTATTCTTTGGTATTATTTCTTCTGCAAAATCAATCATTCCTTTCATCTTAGGACCAAAAATTTCTAGTCCTTTTTTAATTGCTTCTTCTCTTGATTTTTGCTTGTATAGTGTTCCAACTATTTTTCTTTCATCATTATTAAATAGTGGTAGTGAATATGCGGTTGGTATATGCGCATGATTATATTCTCCCTCACTTCTTACGTCAATGACGGGATATTTTTTTAAAAGGGGAATAAAACCTTCTATTGTAATCTTTTCTATTCCCATAAATGCCTAGATGTGATTATTTATTCATCGTGGTGAGAAACTCATAATTGTCTCTCGTACCCTTCATTTGTTTCAGCAATAAATTCATTGCCTCTTCACTATTCATATCAGCTAAATGATTTCTAAGTATCCACATTTTTTGTAGAATATCTTTATCGAGAAGAAGATCTTCTCTTCTAGTAGATGATGCAGTTAAATCAATGGCAGGGAACATACGACGGTTAGCCAATCTACGATCAAGCACCAATTCCATATTACCTGTTCCTTTAAATTCTTCAAAGATTACTTCATCCATTTTGCTACCGGTTTCTATCAATGCTGTAGCTAAGATGGTTAGTGATCCACCGTTTTCTATTTTTCGTGCAGCTCCAAAAAATTGCTTTGGCTTTTGCATCGCATTTGCTTCCACACCACCTGACAATACTTTTCCTGAAGATGGGGCTACTGTATTATGTGCTCTAGCTAAACGTGTAATAGAATCTAATAATATAACTACATCATGTCCACACTCCACTAAACGTTTTGCTTTTTGTAATGCAATGGCAGATACTTTCACATGTTTATCAGCGGGTTCATCAAATGTAGATGCTAACACCTCTGCTTTAACACTCCTCTCCATATCTGTTACCTCTTCAGGACGTTCATCAATTAACACAACCATGAGATAACATTCTGGATGATTTGTTGCTATTGCATTAGCTACTTCTTTTAGTAGCATAGTTTTACCCACTTTCGGTTGTGCAACAATTAATCCACGTTGTCCTTTTCCTAATGGGGTAAATAAATCCATCATCCTTGTAGAATAACTATCTGTCTTGGTAAACAGATTAAATTTTTCAAAAGGGAATAGTGGGGTTAGGTAATCAAAAGGAACACGGTCTCTAACTTCTTCAGGTAATCTTCCATTAACAGTTTCAACCTTCAATAACGCAAAGTATTTTTCACCCTCTTTAGGTGGACGAACTGTTCCAACTATGGTATCTCCTGTTTTAACTCCAAATAATTTTATTTGAGAAGGGGATACATATACATCATCTGGGGATGATAAATAATTATAATCACTACTTCTTAAAAATCCATACCCATCTGGCATCATTTCTAGCACTCCCTCTCCAGGAATAACTCCATCAAACTCAACATTGAAAGCGGGTTCTTTTTTTATAAAAAACTGCTTTACATTTATTTCTTCTTGACTACCATCTTCTTCTGGTTGCTGAATTTCATCTGAATTTTCTGAAGGTTCTGTTGAACTTACTTGTTCTTCACCTTTGACCTCAGTATTATCTACTTCTTTTGTTCTTTTTGCAATTTTCTTTTCTAATTTTTTGATTGCAGGTATTTCTTTAACTGCAGGGGCCTCTGTATTCTCTTCGGGTTCGTTTTCAACAATTGCTTCTTCTGTACTGTTTGATGTTGTTGTTTTAACTATTCTCTTCTTTTTCTCCGGCTTCTCATCTTTATTCAATTCTTTAACCTTACTGTTCAGCACGGCCTGTTTATCTAATATTTTGTAGATGAGAGCTTGCTTATCTAGTTTTTTATATGCTGTAAGTTTTAGCTTTTCTGCTATATCCAATAATTCTGGGACAAGCATGTCATTTAGTTGTAAAATGTCGTACATAAAATATCTTTAGATAATTGACTTGATGAGAAAAGTCTAGAAATTTGAAAAAGTATCGTGGAAATTAATTCTGTGGGGATGAAATAGATAGCTAGGATCCTGTTTCAGATTCAAAGTAACAACATTTTATCGATAAAACAATTTTTGGCCCTCTCAGGATACCCTTTACACGCGTAATTCCTGTTTCTTAATGGCACTTCATTTATCTTTGTATTCTCAAAATGGATATCTATGTTCAATAAGCGTATTAAGATAAAAGAAGTCATCGGCCTCGACCAGGAGTTAAATGATGTAACGGTCATGGGCTGGGTAAGGACGTTTCGAAATAATCAGTTTATTGCCCTGAATGATGGTTCAACTAATACTAATCTCCAAGTTGTAGCCGAATTAGGTCTATTTGAGGATACCCTTTTAAAGAGAATCACCACCAGCGCAGCCATAAAAGTGACTGGAAAACTCGTAAAATCGCTTGGAAAAGGTCAAAATATTGAATTAAAAGCGGTTTCTATTGATATTTTAGGCGATTCTGATCCTGAGCAATATCCTTTACAACCTAAAAAACATAGTCTTGAATTTCTTCGTGAAATTGCCCATTTACGCTTTAGAACAAATACGTTTGGTTCGGTTTTCCGTGTAAGACACTCCCTTGCCTTTGCGGTTCATAAATTTTTTCATGAAAGAGGATTTCTTTATCTACATACCCCAATTATTACTGCTAGTGACGCCGAAGGGGCTGGTGAGATGTTTCGCGTGAGTACCCTTCCTTTAGATAATCCCCCTAAAGATGCCAATGGAAATATAGATTTCAAGGAAGACTTTTTTGGAAAAGCTACTAATTTGACTGTAAGTGGTCAACTAGAAGGGGAATTAGGGGCAACAGCTTTTGGGGAGATCTATACTTTTGGTCCCACATTCAGGGCAGAAAATTCCAATACGGCTCGTCACCTTGCTGAATTTTGGATGATTGAACCGGAAATGGCTTTCCATGATTTAGAAGACAACATGAACTTGGCGGAAGACTTTATTAAATACATTATACGATTTGCTATAGAACATAATTTAGAGGATCTAAGCTTTCTTGATCAACGTCTTGCAGACGAAGAGAAACTTCTCCCTACTGATAAACGCAGCGAAATGAGTTTACTCGAAAAGTTGAATTTTGTTGTTGATAATGATTTTGAACGGATTACCTATACAGAAGCGATTGATATCTTATTGAATTCATCGGCATATAAAAAGAAAAAATTTCAGTATGATGTTAAGTGGGGTATTGATATGCAAAGTGAGCATGAACGATATCTTGTAGAGAAGCATTTTAAAAAGCCCGTAATTGTTACCAATTATCCAAAAGAGATCAAGGCATTTTATATGCGTCAGAATGATGATGGGAAAACAGTTGCCGCAATGGATATACTCGCTCCAGGCATTGGTGAAATCGTTGGTGGTTCACAACGTGAAGAGCGGTTACCCTTATTGACTCAGCGTATGGCTGAAATGAATATTCCTGAAGAAGAATTATGGTGGTATTTGGATACCCGTAAGTATGGTACTGTTCCCCACGCCGGATTCGGTTTAGGATTTGAGCGCATGGTTCTTTTCGTAACAGGGATGACGAATATCAGAGACGTTATTGCATTTCCTAGAACACCTAAGAGTGCTGAGTTTTAGCCATTAATTCTTCTTTCTTTTGATGAATACACATCAATGGAAGATTAGTATGGTATATTAAATCTCTTGTGATACTTTTTTCAAGTATTTTTTCTAAAAAATGTTGTTTTTTAGGTAGCGTTATCAATAGGTCTAAATTATTTTTTTCAGCAAATTCTTGTAGACCTTCTTCTACATCTTTATTTTCTATAAAATCATACACTGGATTCATTCCTGATAATAACATATCCATATGTAATGATTCTTCTGGCGTGTTAGATGTAAAATGCCTGCGCTCATAATCTACATTGAGAACATGTAAATCCGCATCAAAAAAATTAACTATTTCACGAATTGGTTTTATTGGGGTATGTTCAATCACCGCTTTCATATCTGTTGCAAGTCCAATTTTTTTAAATGGTTTGAACGTTGGACCAGGTGGAATAACTAAAACAGGTGTATTTACATGTTCAACAATGGATTGGGTATTACTTCCCAAAAAGAACTTTCCAATACCCGTTACGCCTCTAGTGCCTACAATTACTGCATAGGGATGTAAACGTTCACACAATTTTTCTATTTCATAGGATACTTCACCCAATATACTTTCAGTATACACGTGTATTTCCCCCCCAGTGATGGTTTCAATATCATGCTTCACTGATGCTAGTTTGTTTTGACTAAATTTTCGAAGTTCATCTAATGAAATGGTTACTAATGGTACCTCAGAAAAACTGATTGGAATTTGATACATATTAACTAGCATCAAGTTTGAATTCGTTGCCTTTGCCATATCCATTGCATACTTCATGGCATTATCTGCAATAGGAGAAAAATCAGTAGGGACTAATAGTAGTTTCATAATGAAGGTTTCGTCAAACCTACATTACACTTTGAATCCAATCAATGATTTAAATCAAGTTAATAACTGATTGATATTTTACTTTTTCAAATAATATTCGATTCTTCTCGAAATATCCTTTCTGATATCGATGTAAAATAGGTTGA
>CAMCBE010000018.1 GCA_945872805.1 Chitinophaga pinensis
GAAACCATTGGTGGAATTCGGGTTGTAAAGGCTTTTAATGCAGAAGCACAACAACTGAACCGATTTAATAAAGAAAACAAGGAATTGTTGGAAATTAAAAATCGCGCCATTAGAAAACGCGACCTGGCTTCACCTGTTTCAGAAACACTTGGTATTCTTGCCGTATGCTGTGTATTGTATTACGGAGGCAGATTAGTGATAGAACATGATTTTGCTTTGAGTGGACCAGCCTTTTTAACCTTCATTGCAATTTTCACTCAAATCATCAATCCACTAAAAGCATTTAGTACCGCTTCTTATAATATAAGAAAAGGTGCGGCTAGTATTGAACGAATTCAACATCTAATTAAAGAAGAGCAGACCATCAAGGAAGACCCCCATCCGATACCTATCACGGGTTTCAGTAACTCGATTGAACTTCGGAATGTTGCTTTTTCATACCCTAATCGAAGTGTTCTTAAAACAATAAACTTAACCATACAAAAGGGGCAAACCATAGCATTAGTAGGGTCATCTGGTGCGGGGAAGTCGACCCTTGCTGACCTTATTCCTCGATTCCATGATTCTAGCGAAGGAGAAGTATTGATTGATGGAGTGAATATTAAGAAATATGCGTTGAAAGACCTTCGCAGCTTGATGGGTATTGTAACCCAAGAACCTATTCTATTTAATGATACTGTAATGGCCAATATTTCGCTTGGCAACGATAGTGCATCAGCAGATCAAATAATATCAGCAGCAAAAATAGCAAACGCACATTCCTTTATTGAAAAGAAAGAAGGTGGATATTACTCCCTTGTTGGAGATCGTGGTTCAAAACTAAGTGGAGGAGAAAAGCAACGACTAACGATCGCCAGAGCTGTATTAAAAAATCCACCTATACTCATACTTGATGAAGCTACTTCATCACTCGATACGGAAAGTGAAAAATGGGTTCAAGAAGCCATCAATAATTTGATGAAAGACAGAACTAGCATCATTATTGCTCATAGACTTTCCACGGTTAGACATGCAGACGAGATCATTGTCTTACACGAGGGTGAAATTGCCGAACGAGGCAAACACGATGATTTGATAAATCAAAATGGGATCTACAAAAAGCTGGTGACGATGCAAGAGATGAGGTGAGTTTATAAATAAACTCGCCTAATTTTTCCGCATATTCATTTTAGCATCCATGCTCAGAGTTGCATGTGGCACTGCTTTCAAACGAGCTTTATCAATTAGATTACCAGTAACCCTGCAGATGCCATATGTTTTGTTCTCAATACGCATCATCGCTTTTTCTAATTTTGCGATAAAATCAATTTGTCTGCTAGCCATCTGATTTAATTGTTCGCGCTCCATACTTAAACTGCCATCTTCCATAGTCATGTAACGATTATCAGAATCTTCGCCACTCATGGTATCCTTTCTTGAAATAAGTCCATTTAAGTAGGTAAGCTCACGCTTTGCAGCACCAAGCTTAGTATTAATCAATTCTCTAAATTCTGTAAGTTCAACATCGCTATAACGCATTGTAGGCCCTGATTGAGTTATAACTTCTTTTTGGTCTAACACCGAGCGAGTAAATTCAGGCTCATATTTTCTAGCGGACTTTGAATTAATTTTTGGCATTGCAACCACCTTAACTTCCTTCTTTAATCCCTTTTCCCTTAATGCTTTACGAAGCAAGGCTGGGCTACTAGCCGGTTTGCTTGTCTCGGCAAATCTAGTTTCAGGAGCGATTGCAGGGATTTTCTTTTTGTCCGGCTTAGTGGATATAGGTTTCTGTGGAGCCGCAACTGTTTTAGAAGGTGCCGCCTTTACTGAAGCCTTGGGAGTGGGAGCAGCCTTTTTTGTGGGAACTACTTTCACCGGTGCAGCTTTTACTGGTGATGCTTTTGCTGGAGCTGCTTTTTTTGCAGGAGCAGCTTTTGCTGGTGCAGCTTTTTTTGCAGGGGCTACGATTACTTTCTTTGCTGGCACTGCTTTTTTAGGGGCTACTACTTTCTTTGCTGGAACTGCTTTTTTAGGGGCTACTACTTTCTTTGCTGGGACTGCTTTTTTAAGGGCTGCTTTTTTTATAGGTGCTGCCTTTTTTGCAGGGGCTACTACTTTCTTTGCTGGGCCTGCTTTTTTAGGGGCTGCTTTTTTTATAGGTGCTGCCTTCTTTGCAGGGGCTACTTTCTTTACTGGAGCTGCTTTTTTTGCAGGAACTGCTTTTTTTGCAGGAACTGCTTTTTTTGCAGGAGCTGATTTCTTTGCAGGAGCTACTTTCTTTACTGGAGCTGCTTTTTTGGGTGCTGGTTTTTTTGTTGCCATAATGCTTACCTGTTTTTTATAACATTGATTTTCAACAAGATACCATTTATTTCTGTCTTTTCCCCTTGATTCAATTCATCTAAAAAGAGTATCTGGTCTGCTAGAATTTCGGCGCAAATATAAGCATTAAATTGAGTAAATGCAGCTTCTAGCCCCATTTGGCCTTGAATTTCTACAATTATATGATCGGTCAGATCCAAATTAAGGTCTTTGCGTATTTTCTGAATTCGATTAACAAGTTCCCGAGCTATTCCCTCTTTTTCAAGTGCTGGAGAAATCGAAACATCCAATGCTACAGTTAGGACATTTTTAGATGCCACCATCCAACCTTCAACATCTTCACTTTGAATTTCGACCTCATCAATTAAAATTTGAACGGCAGAATCATCAACCACGAGATCAATGGACCCAACAGATTCAAGTTGCCTGATTTCTGTTTGAGACAGTGAAGAAATTACCTGTGCAGCCGATTTCATTTTTGCCCCTAATTTCTTCCCTAAAATAACAAAGTTTGCTTTTACTTTCTTTCGAATAAAATCATTGTCTGCCGGCAAATATTCCATTTCTTTCACATTGACCTCTGCGAGGATAAGCGCTTCTATTTTCTGAAGCTGCTGCTTCATAGCAATTCCCGATATAGGAACCAACACTTTCTGTAAAGGTTGCCTTACCCGTATATTCACTTTCTTCCTAATGGATAGCACCAGGGAGCAGAGATCCTGAGCCATAGTCATTCTTTCCTCCAAAGCAAGGTCTATCCAATCCTCGTTGGCTATTGGGAAATCGGCATGGTGTACAGATGAGTGACTTTCCTTTCCTGTAATAGCATTTAGATTTCTATATAAAGAATCTACAAAAAATGGTGAAATGGGGGCGGCCAATTTAGCAATGGTAACCAAGCAGGTATATAAGGTTTGATACGCACTTATTTTATCCCCCTCATATTCTCCCTTCCAAAACCGCCTTCTAGATAACCTTACATACCAGTTACTCAATAATTCATCCACAAAATTATCAATTGCTCGTCCAGCCATAGTAGGTTCATATTGATCAAAATGACCATTTACCTCTTTAACCAAACTCTGTAAGCTAGATAAGATCCATTGGTCAATCTCTGGTCGTTCATTAAAGGGGATGTCGTTCTCCTTATATGCAAATCCGTCAACGTTAGCATACAAGACAAAAAATTGATAGGTATTGTATAATGTTCCGAAAAATTTACGCTGCACTTCTTTGATACCTTCAAGATCGAATTTCAAATTATCCCAAGGGGAAGCGTTTGTAATGAGGTACCATCTAGTAGCGTCGGCACCATAGGTATCAATAGTCGTAAATGGATCAATAACATTTCCGAGTCTTTTGCTCATTTTATTACCGCTCTTATCCAACACTAACCCATTTGAAACTACCGTTTTATAAGCTACTTTATCAAAAAGCAAGACACCTAATGCATGCAACGTATAAAACCAACCTCTCGTCTGATCAACCCCTTCAGCAATGAAATCGGCAGGAAACCCAGCCCCGCTCTCAATCAATTCCTTATTCTCAAAAGGATAATGCCATTGTGCATAAGGCATAGCACCGCTGTCAAACCACACATCAACTAAATCAGGCACGCGCTTCATGGGCAATCCTGCATTACTCACCAATATTATCTCATCAACATATGGCTTATGCAAGTCAACGATTCCTTTACCAATGAATCCACTATTAACCTCTCCACCAAGCTGATTAGTAGCCTTTATAATTTCAGTATTTAACTCTTCTAATGAACCAATGCATCGCTCTTCTGTGCCATCCTCAGTTTTCCAAATAGGCAAAGGAGTACCCCAAAACCTACTGCGACTTAGATTCCAATCAACCATGTTTTCTAACCAATTGCCAAAACGTCCTTCTCCGGTTGACTTTGGTTTCCACTGAATTGTTTTATTCAATTCAACCATTCGGTCTTTCAATGCAGTTGTTTTAATAAACCAAGCATCTAAAGGATAGTATAAAATCGGCTTATCAGTCCTCCAACAATGAGGATAACTGTGTTCATATTTTTCAACCTTAAATGCCTTGCCTTCTTTCTTTAGCTGAACACAGATATCTATATTAACATCTACATAATTCTCTTCGCTTTTGTAATTCTTTACATAACGATTGCCGAATTCTCCTACCCCCTCGATAAACTTTCCTTGACGATCAACTAAAATCAACATACCAAGGTTGTTCTTCTTTCCAATCTTAAAATCATCGGCACCAAAAGCTGGCGCAGTGTGCACAATACCGGTACCATCTTCTGTAGTAACAAAGTCACCTACTATTACTCTAAATGGATCAGCCTCAGGAGTTAACTCATGAATTTTATGCAATGCATTTGCAGACATTGGCATCAACTGATGATAATAAAGTGCTTCGAGTTGTGACCCTTTATATGTAGCCAGTACCTTCCAAGGAATCAATTTATCTCCTGGCTGATACGCATCAAATGAAATTTCTGCAGCCTCCGCTTTTAAGAAGCTCGAAATCAATGCACTCGCCAAAATCACAGCACAAGGCTCATGGGTATAGGGATTGAATGTATCTACTACTGAATATTCGATGTTCGGCCCCAGTGTTAAACCAAGGTTTGATGGTAAAGTCCAAGGCGTAGTAGTCCAGGCCATCAACGAAATAGCACGGCCCTTAGCTATTGTAGTAGCAAGTTCTTGGTAGGTAGTATGGTTGATGTTTTTGAGGTCATCAAGGGTAAACATCGCCACTGCTGAAGTGTCTTTTACATCTTTATACGTACCAGGTTGATTAAGTTCATGTGAACTGAGTCCAGTTCCAGCAGCTGGTGAATAAGGTTGAATACTCAAACTTTGATAAAGAAGTCCTTTGTCGTATAAGGTCTTTAGACACCACCAAAGGGATTCAATGTAATCATTTTCAAAGGTGACATATGGGTTTTCAAGATCGACCCAATACCCCATTTTAGTAGTGATCTCATCCCATTTGTCTTTATACCTCAATACTGCATCGCGGCATTTTTGATTATACTCTGCAACTGTAATTTTTTTTCCAATATCTTCTTTTGTAATCCCAAGCTCCTTCTCCACACCCAGTTCTACGGGCAATCCATGAGTATCCCATCCACCTTTACGCTTTACTTGAAAGCCCTTCATGGTTTTATACCGACACACTAAATCTTTTAAGGTTCTTGAAATGACATGGTGAATCCCAGGCATACCATTGGCACTTGGAGGTCCTTCGAAAAACACAAATGGAGTTGCCCCCTCCCGAAGACGAATGCTTTCTTTAAAAGCCTCTTCATCTTTCCAATTAGAAAGTGTTTCCCGCTCAAACGACGGCAAATCTAGCTGTTGATATTCCTTATAACTCGCTTGCATACACTAGTAAAAGTGGGCAAAGGTAAAAAATAAAATGGGACCGAAGTCCCATTTTACACGAAGATCATATACATAAGGCTAAAAGACTTTTGATCCGTCGGACTGATAGGTATACCCGAAGGTATAAAAACGTTGCCTAGCAAGTTTTTCATCATCCGGAACATTTGCTGAAGGAGTACCCCCCCTGTAATAACTGTAAATCTCCACCTTAGCATAATTGCCATTGGCAGTTCTTATGACCAATACCCTTCCTGGAATCGGATTAATCAAATTTGTAGGGAAATCATACACGTACCACCCTTTGTTGCTTCCGGTAGGAATTGCATAGGCAGTTGGTGCGTTATCAACCCTAAATACGGAGTCTGCCGAAATAGAAGTAAGCTCACCAAAGGTGCCATTATAAACAAAAGCACCACCAAAGCCTGGTCCGCTATTACCGCTATTTGTAATTATTGTAGTACCCCTGACCCCAATATCCCACTTAGTTGAATTAGAATCTGCGTCAGATATTACCGAATTGGTTTCGATACTAAAAAAAGTGAACTTACCTGCCCCTACAGGTTGCCCATTAGACAATCCAATAATAGTATCGGCAACAAGTTCGAAGATGGTATCCGTCCTAACTGAATCGATTACTAAAGGAGTTTCATTTTTCTGACATGACATGAAAAAAAGCACACTGGCCAAGACGATGAATGAAATTTTTAAGGCTCTCATTGTTTTTGAAATTTATGTTTAAAAGTGAAGTTGAAAATTTATGTACCCTGCTCTTCCAGGATTTCCGGGTAAGAAAAGCAGGTCTTTATAATTAAATATATTGTCTACACCAAGCATAATATCCCAATGTTTAGACGCACTATATCCAATGCTAGAATTAGCCTGCATATAACCGTTAGCAAATTCATCTTCGCGGTTAATCAAGCCATTGCCATCAACATCATTTGTGCCCCATCGACCCCGATAGATAAGTCGGATTGTTGTGAAAAACCCTGACTTGTTTTCATAATTAAACTTAATGTTAGCGCTGTGTTTAGATCTATATGGCAATCCACCATAATCTGAAACGGTCATTCGTGTAGCAGCACCATTTTCAATGCTTCGTTGATATACTTCACCTTGCTTAATCGTACGAAGCACTTGCTTATCAGCAGTGTATAGGTATTGATAGCCAACCTTGATGTTAATTGACTTACGTAAACGCTTACTCGCTTCTAGTTCTACGCCCTGTGTCAATGCTTGTTTTAAATTGAAATAAGTATAGATCTGTCCACCACTTTTTTTAAAAGCAATGACATCTGTAACAATCATGTTGCTGATGTCATTTCTAAAAAAATTAGCCTGTGCGTTCAACTCATGTGGAAATTTCACTTTAACACCTGCGTTAAACCCACCAGACACTTCCGGCTTTAAAACAGAAACGGTATTTAGCATCGAAGTAGTTTGATCAATTGAATTAAGATCAGACAATCTCATTACTTCATCTTGAGCAACTGATGCGCCAAAAACAGAATAAGAACCAGCGGCAACATTAGTGAAGTTCAAATACAATTGGCGAAAATCTGGAGCTTTAAACCCTTTGCCATAAGAGACATTAAAAGATATAAACTCATTATAAGCATATTGAAAAGCTGTCTTGGGGCTCAATACAGAGGAATACGCTTTATTTGCATCATAACGAAGTCCAGCAATAAAGGTGAGTTTCTTTGTGACCTTTTCTTCATGCTGAGCAAAAATATACCCAATCTGATTTTCTCTTTTTATAGAAAGTGAATCATACCGATTAGAACGCACATTTTCTTGTATAAATCCAGCACCTGCAATAAAATTTGATTGTGCCCTGATATGCCAATCTGTTTGATTTTCAATTCGATTAAATTGCTGCTTAAATTGATCATCGTACCCCCCTAAGGCATCTTTTACGCTAAGCTCTTGAATGGCAGTAAACCCTGTAAAATAGCCACGAAACGTTGTACTGATCTTAGGGCTGATAGTAAGCCGAATGAATGGATTAATATTATATTCATTGCTTTTTTCAAATCCTTTTGAAACAATAGTATTGCCCCCATTTAAAACTGAAATGGTATTATCAACGTAGGTATTATTATGTCTTGCAGTTAGCCCAAACTTCCATTTATCCGCTATGGGCAAACTCATTGAGATTTGTTGAGTTGAACGCCAGAATGGTTCAACTGTTTGTTGCATGGCATTTGGCTTAAGACTATACCCTTCAGATCGATTATAATCAGAAGAAATCTGAACATCTAATTTATGAATCCTACGCGCTATATCAAACGAACCATCCACGGTATTAAACCTACCATACCTTAAGTTAAGGTCTGATTTTCTGATGCCAGGTTGATCTGTAATAATATTGATAACACCACCCATGGCTTCCGAGCCATACAAACTTGACGAGGGGCCTTTGATGATTTCAATTTTTTTGATCCCTTTTATGGTTATACGCGAAAGATCCAGCACTCCCCCAGTGCGACCAATTAAAGGCTCGCCATTCAATAAAATCAAGGTGTATTCAGAGGATAAGCCTTGCATCTGAATTCCTTTGCCAAAATTATCAATGATAGCAATGCCGGTTTGTTCAGCCAAAATATCACTCAGTCTAAGCGACCCACTCTGATAAAGAGTTTTTGCAGAAATAATAGATGCAGGAATAGCAATATTACTGAGTAATCGAGGTGACCGTGTTGCTGTAACAATAACCTCATCCATCGACTTGCTCGAAATGGAATCAGTATTGGTTTGGGCCACCACCCCACCGCATAGTATAATAAAACAAAATAGAACCAGACTCTTCATTGCTTAAATTCTGGCACAATAGTACTAGAAGCAATCCCTAATTACATCATAGAATTGTCAGTTCTTATCTTCAATAGTTATTATGACAATCCCATGACAATAAAACTGCAGAAAAATAATTTATGGCTTTGATACCCTCAGCAACTCACATGGTTTAAGTCCGGTATGCTTTTTGAAAGCAGTTGAAAAATGTGAAATGGAAGAATACCCGAGTTGTGCAGAAACCTCTGAAACAGAAAGACCTTTTTCATACAATAAAAAACGGGCATGCTCCATACGTTGATCCTGATAGAAATCAAAGATGGTGGTGCTGAACATAACCTTAAACCCTTTTTTTAAATAGCACTCATTAATGGCTACCTTTCTGCTTAACTCTCGAATTGTTATAGGATCGCCAATATGCTTTAATAAAATTTCTCTTGCTTTAATTATTTTTTCCCTTTCATCTTGATGTGCAAGAAACTTACAAGCCGGTATCTCATCCTCCTTTAATGCATTCATGGTTTCAAGACAATACAGAAGTAAGATCTGTGTTTGTGCGTTGACAAAAATATTTTCAACAGCATCAGTATAGTGATTATTAAGGATATTATCGAGGGTATGCCTGATTCGTCCAGACATCTGTATTGATCGGGTGAATGTATGGTTATAGCGAAAATTTAGGATCGCATCAGTTTCTGTTTGCGTATCGTCGGTCTTTATTAAGTTTGTGAGGTGCAAAGGGTCAAACCTAAATCGTAATAAATCTACCGTTTGGGTTTGTTCTACACAGGCCGCATCTTTATTAAACTTACAATCTTCGCAATTTACTTCTGAATGTTTGCAGTATGTCTGACCAGAAATGCAAAATCTCAATTCTATAAATCGATTTTCTTGACTCTCCTCAACATGGTATAGTAATGACCCCTCATCTTCAATCATCGCATGTGGGTCTTTTTGGTAACGTTGAATATAAAATTGCCAAGAGCCTGGTATTTTCTTCTCCTTGGAAAATACCATGGGCATGCTGGAGGGAATCGCCCAACCTGGTACCTGACTAACTTCCATTTTACCAATAAATTGCATATAAATGTAAAGTTAACCCCATTAAATGAGGGCTTTTACCAAAAAAGATAAAAAAAGCATTTTTTTGTGGAAATTATCTTTAAAAAGAAATGGGTTTAGCCTTCTATTTATGCCTTTAACCGCCTTGTTTTCAGTAGATTTGTATACATTTTTGGGAACAAAAACAGAGGTTATAAGAATAGTATGAGCATAGATAATCAAGAGAGTATAGATCAACAGAATGCCGGATACGGTGCAGATAGTATTCAAGTCTTAGAAGGACTAGAAGCGGTACGAAAAAGACCGGCAATGTACATTGGAGATATTGGGGTAAAAGGGCTGCACCATCTTGTGTATGAAGTTGTAGACAACTCCATTGACGAAGCGCTCGCAGGCTATTGCGACGCCATTTATGTTACTATCCACGAAGACAATTCTGTTTCTGTACAAGATAATGGTAGAGGTATTCCTACAGGGATGCATTTAAAAGAAAAACGCAGTGCCTTAGAAGTTGTAATGACTGTTCTCCACGCAGGAGGGAAATTTGACAAAAACACATACAAGGTATCCGGTGGATTACACGGTGTGGGGGTAAGCTGCGTAAACGCACTCAGCACCAAATTGATTGTAACCGTTAACCGCGAAGGAAAAACATTTGAACAAGAATACTCAAGAGGTGTTCCTCAATATGTAGTAAGGGAAATAGGTAAAAGTGATCTAACTGGTACAAAAGTTCACTTTTGGCCAGATACAACCATCTTTACTAGCAATGAATATCATAAAGATATCCTTGAAGGTAGATTGCGCGAGCTTTCATACCTGAACAAGCGTATCAAAATCACATTGAGTGATTTAAGGGAATTAGATGAAGAAGGCAAGAGCTATGAAAAAGTTTTTTATAGCGAAGGTGGTATCGTTGAGTTTGTTGAAATGCTGGACACAAGCGCCAAACGAAACACCCTTATCCCTTCAGTAATCTATATGGAAGGACATGATGTTGAATCAAATGTAGTCGTAGAAGTTGCCATCAACTATAACGATTCATATAACGAGCATATCTTTTCATATGTCAATAACATCAATACCATTGAAGGGGGAACACATGTGGCTGGTTTTAGAAGGGCCATCACAAGAGTCTTCCAACAGTACGGAAAAAAACAAGGATTATTTGAAAAGTCAAAAGTAGAAGTTGAAGGAGATGATTTTCGTGAAGGACTCAGTGCAATTATCTCTGTGAAAGTTCCTGAGCCACAATTTGAAGGACAAACCAAAACCAAATTGGGTAACTCAGAAGTGATGGGTATCGTTGACGTAACCGTTTCAAGAGTCTTAGAAGCATACTTGGAAGAAAATCCAAGGGATGCAAAAAATATCATCAGCAAAGTGATTCTTGCAGCACAAGCAAGAGCCGCTGCTAGAAAGGCGAGAGAACTTGTTCAACGTAAAACAGTACTTTCGGGGGGTGGACTACCTGGAAAACTTTCTGATTGTTCCGAGAGAGACCCTACGAAGAGTGAACTTTTCTTAGTTGAGGGAGATTCAGCGGGTGGAACAGCAAAGCAAGGAAGAGATAGAAATTTCCAAGCAATTCTTCCATTAAGAGGAAAGATCTTGAACGTGGAAAAGGCAATGGAACACCGCATCTACGACAACGAGGAGATCCGAAACATGTTCACTGCACTAGGTGTTAAAATAGGTACAGTTGAAGATCCAAAAGCGCTTGATATTTCAAAATTACGTTACCATAAGCTCATCATCATGACAGATGCAGATGTGGATGGAAGCCATATCGCAACACTAATTCTTACCTTCCTGTTCAGGTATATGAAAGCCATGGTTGAACAAGGCTACGTATATATTGCACAACCACCTCTTTACTTAGTTAAAAAAGGCAAAGAGCAATTCTATGCTTGGAACGAAGTTCAGCGAAAAGCATACATTGAACGCCTTGGTGGTGGCCGCGAAGACAGCGTAAATGTTCAACGCTATAAAGGATTAGGAGAAATGAACGCCAGCCAGCTATGGGACACTACAATGAACCCCAACACTAGAACGTTAAAAAGAGTCACCATTGAGAGTGCAGCAGAAGCAGACAGGGTTTTTAGCATGCTCATGGGAGACGAAGTAGCACCGAGAAGGGAGTTCATTGAATCACACGCCAGGTACGCAAAACTAGATATCTGATTTATTTATTTACATTTAAAACAACCAACATGTCAACCGCAAACATGCTCACAGCCTACAACGTTAAAACAAAAGAGAAAAATGTACCAATTCATGATGCAGTAGTTAGCCGCACAACAAAAGGTGGATACATTGCAAAAGGAAACGATGGTAAAGGAAACAAACTTACCGCCTTATTGGGTGAAGCGAAAGCGCTAGAAGCCATTAAAGCTGGTGTTGCCAAGCAAGATTGGTAGACTCTATTATTTGTTACATCAACGAAGACAGGCCCCTAGAGGCCTGTCTTTTATTTTACCTTATACAGATTCTTTGTTAACCACCCACGTGCTTTTTCACGATGATCTCCTTGCAGAATAATTTCTCCATCCTTAGCAGCTCCTCCTGTTCCACAGAAATTTTTTAATTTTTTCCCCAACTCAACCATATCCTCTTCAGCACCTACAAATCCTACGAGCAACGTAACCTTTTTACCCGCTCGATGCTTGGTTTCTAGGGTCATTCGCAGAATTTGTTGCGCAGGAGGCAACGTTTGAATTACTTCATCATCAGAAGCAGACTTAAAATTAGGGTCTGTACTAAATACAATTAAAGGAGTTTCACTATTATTTTTCTTCTTCATTCAAAAACCTTTTGCTGTCGTATATGATCTTGAAATACTAAAAACCACATTTGCAAGACAAGCCTAAAATTAATAGGTTAATTCCAAAGTTGAGTGAATTTTATCCAGCGAGAAATCCAGGAGGAATATCAATTATTGATAATTCATATTCTATCGTTGCCGCGACAAAATCCGTTTTGAATGAAATAAAGTAAATTTGTACTATGGAGAATAAAAAATGCATCTTAGTAATCATGGATGGATGGGGACTTGGCACAGTACCAGAAAGCGATGCCATTCAACATGCGAATACACCATTTGTTTCCTCTTTGTATGAGAAATACCCAAACACTACATTGACAACCTGTGGAGAGTTGGTGGGACTGCCTGATGGACAAATGGGGAACAGTGAAGTAGGACATCTAAATCTTGGCGCAGGAAGAATAGTTTACCAAGAATTACAACGCATCAATGTTGCTATTCGGAATCATTCTTTTCAACAGAATGAAACATTACTGCAATCGCTACACTATGCAAAAAAGAATAATAAAAAATTACACCTAATTGGATTGGTAAGTGATGGCGGTGTCCATTCACACATGAGACATCTCGAAGCCATTACTGATTTATGTAAATCAGAAGGACTTGAGCAAGTCTTTATTCATGCATTTACAGATGGCAGGGATACAGATCCGAAA
>CAMCBE010000019.1 GCA_945872805.1 Chitinophaga pinensis
ACCCTGGATTGATCTGGTCCTTGAAATTGCGTTCAAGCCTGTGCATAAAATAAGGCTCAACCGGCAAGGCATTTGAAGCTGTATTGTTCTGCGCATTGAGCACCCGCGCATTGGTTGTTGATGCATTGACCGTAAGAAAATAAGCAGCAGTATCTGTTTGGAGGCTCCATTTGTCAGACAATTGGAATTCGGGTTTCTTGTACATGATGGCATCTGCTTTTCCATCATTCATTTGCCCAAAAAATTCAATAAAATCTGTACCACCCAAGATGCCGGAACCTTTGCTGGTGAAAACCGATACCTCTTTTCCATTGCGCCACAATTGAAAATGTTCTGCGGGTGTATTGGCCAAACCATTGGATTGCAGGGTTGTAAATGGAATCCTGTAAAGCCCCGTTTCTCCTACTTTAAATTTATAATAACTTTTATTGTAGTCGATCCACTCATTGTTGTACTGCGCCAACAAGAAAGTTGAAGATAGCAACATCATCATGAATAAATAAAGCCTTGTATGATACAATCCTTTTTTCATCAATAAGTGTTTTCTTTTCTGACAAGGTTGAACTTCAATGAAAATATATGGGTGTACAAGGGATTCGATTGATTGGCCAGGTTGGTGAAGGCGTAATCAATCTCCACGTTCTTCAACTTGAATCCAACACCCAATCCTGGCTGGTAAATCCAGACCTTTTTCAGGTTGGTTGAATCACCATCCTTCATGCCCTGCTGAAAATTATACACGCCCAGCCTGCCGAACAGCTGTTTCTTGTACTCCAGCTCAACACCAGCCCGTGGGTCCATGTTCACTGTTGATGAACTGAACAAAACATTTCTCTTTCCATCAAAACTCAGGTCCATGTTCAATTCTGCATTCAACCCAAGGTTTTCAGAAAGCTCCGCAAAATAAGATGCCCCCAAGACCAATCTGGGAGCAGTTAGTTCAGTTGATTTGACAGGGATATCGTTGTTGGTGAGATACAATACTTCTTTCTCCTTGTCTGTAAAACTGAAATTCCACGCATTGAAGGTGGTGGTAACATCTTTTGCCATCAGGCCAACATTGAAACGCCTGGCTCTATACTGCAAACCTGCATCGATACCAAGGCCCCAGGCCTTTGCAAAACTGCCCACGCTCCTGTGCACCACCTTGGCATTGGCCCCAAATGAAAAAGTACGAAACTCATCACTGAATATCACCTGACCATAGGAAACCAGCAAGGCGTAATCAGCAGAGGAAAAGGACCTGATGTTGTTGTAATTCACAGATCCATCAGGCTCCACCAAAAACAGGGTATTGGGTATATCATCAACAGCAAAGCGAATCAGTGAAAACCCCAGGCTCTTCGTTACAACGGTTGGATCACCAATGGGCATCGCAATGGAAGCATAATCGTATTTACCAATCCCCGCAAAATATTCAGCATGCATGAGCGAAGCCACTGGATGTTCTTTTATTTCTGTGAGGCCGGCCGGATTCCAATACCCTGCAGTGGCATCTGCCACACTGGCCACCTGTGCACCACCCATTCCCAAGCCCCTTGCACCTGCACCGATGTTCAGGAACTCGTTGGAGTACTTCCTGAATTGTGCAGAAGCATTACTCACCCATAGGCAAACAACAGCAAGGAGACAAATTCGGAAATATGACATATTTGACATCAAAGGTAAACCAGGGTTATGATAAATCAGCCTAAAAGTCAATGCGCACAGGTATTTTTAACGTTTTACCCCACCATATATTGCCCATTTTGTGTGGGAGAACAATCCTTCCTACATTTGCGCAAACAACTTTAAATGAGCCTCATAGAAGAACTCAAATGGCGGGGAATGCTCCAGGACATCATGCCGGGCACAGAAGAGCAGCTGAACAAGGAAGCAACCACGGCCTATATTGGCTTTGACCCCACTGCAGAGAGCCTGCACATAGGGAGTTTGGTTCCTATTTTGCTCCTCTATCACCTTCAACAAGCGGGACACAAGCCCATAGCCCTGGTGGGGGGTGCCACCGGTATGGTGGGCGATCCCAGCGGAAAAAGCGAAGAAAGAAACCTTTTGAATGAAGAAACCCTTCAGAAAAACATTGCTGGCGTCAGAAGCCAGCTCGAAAAATACCTGGATTTCAATCCTGCAAGAGAGAATGCAGCCGAAATTGTCAACAATTATGATTGGTTCAAGGGGCTGGGATTCATTGATTTTCTGCGGGATGTGGGTAAACACATCACCGTGAACTACATGATGTCCAAGGACAGTGTCAAAAAAAGAATTGAGGGTGAAACGGGCATCAGCTATACTGAATTTGCCTATCAGCTGATGCAGGGATATGATTTCTATTGGCTCTATACCCACAAAAACTGCAAACTCCAGATGGGAGGAAGCGATCAGTGGGGCAATATCACCACTGGCACAGAACTGATCAGGCGCAAAGCAGGGGGCGAAGGATTTGCCTTCACCTGCCCCTTGATCACCAAGGCCGATGGGGGAAAATTCGGAAAAACCGAAAAGGGAAATGTATGGCTGGATCCGGGAAAAACAACACCTTTCCAGTTTTACCAATTCTGGCTGAACGCAGCCGATACGGATGCTGAAAAATGGATTAAAATCTTCACCCTGCTTCCCAAGGCAGAGATTGAATCTCTGCTGGCAGAACATGCGGTTGAACCTGGTGCCAGGACCCTGCAAAAAAAACTGGCGGAATCCATTACCGCATTTGTCCATGGAGCAGAGGAATGTTCTACTGCACAACAGACCACAGAGCAACTGTTTGGCAAAAAAGAGGAAATCAACCTTAATGAATTGAGTGAAGATGAATTGCTCCATGCCATGGAGGGAGTACCGGTACATACCGTTGCCAGCACATCGATACAGGCGGGGATTGATATTGTATCTTTCCTGTTCGACACGGGCATTTTCCCGAGCAAAGGTGAAGCCCGTAAAATGGTTCAGGGAGGCGGCATCAGCATCAACAGAGAAAAAATCGCAGACCAGGCATTTCTAATCAATGTATCAAGTTTATTGGCGGAAAAATACGTTGCTGTTCAGAAAGGAAAGAAGAACCATTACCTCGTGAAGATGGATTGAATAAAATTCATCCATGATTGATGCTGAAAATTTTGGCGCAAAAAGGTAAATATCTTACTTTTGCGTCCCGTTAGGGAGGATGCCCGATAGTATAATGGTAGTACGACAGATTTTGGTTCTGTTTGTCTTGGTTCGAATCCAGGTCGGGCAACAATAAGAAGTAAATAAGTGGTTGATTTTCAACCACTTATTTCATTTTAAGGGGTTCTAAAACCTGTTTTTCCCCTATTTGTTCCCCTATTTTAAGGAACCCCCTTCCCGAAATGAGTCAAAAAATGAGATTAGGTTTAATTAACTTCAAGTAATTAACAACTTTTTATTTGAAATTTCAAACTATGAAAAACACATTCATTTTACTAATTACATTTCTTTTTAGTTGTAATAGTCCAACAAAAGAGAAACATAATTTTGAAACTAATGATGAAACAACTTACTCATTAGATGGAATTTGGATAAACGAAAAAGACCAAAAAGATACTTTGAAATTTCTCCATAAACAATACGGTAATATGGGGAGACTTAATGAAGGTAATTTTAAGAATAGTATAATGTCATGGGAAGTCTATGAACCGGGAGAATGTGAAATCACATTAACTTATACAACTAATAAACCAGTTTATAAAGTTAAACTCCAAAACAAAGAAAGATTATCCATTGAAAATGATGTATTTATCAAATTGAAAACACCCTAAATTTTAAGTATGATCTTTAATTGGTCACATGAAAAAAATATAGTATTCCAGACTCCCTTCAAAAAATTGCTATATAATGTTTAAATCAATTTATTATATTATCCTATCAACAATAATCTGTTTTCTGTTTAATAGTTGTAATCAATATCCTAAAAAAAAAGTTTATTACGGAGTATTGAGTGATAATTTGAATCAAGAATTACATGAAACTAGTGTAATAATTGACGAAAATATTTATAAAGCAAATCCCGAATCCAAACGGGAGCCCTTTTCAAAAGACACTGTATTTAAAATTTATTTTACTTCAGATTTGATAACATTTAGTGGTTATGTAACAAAATCATATAACCTTTCATTCTATGAATTAAAGAATCCGAATTCAATTGATAGTAGTAACACAAAATATTTCTCATATAATTATGATTATGATGGGAATAATATTTTTATAAATTTCAGTGGAGATACTATCTTTCTTGAGAAAAATTCAAGTGAGTATGATAAACCATTCAAATTTATTGGGATATTATCTGACAAAAAGGATAGTAACTATGTAGATTTTATATCAAGGAAATTAAAAAATGAATGGAAGAAAAGATCATACATGGATTATTTAGAACATTACACCTTTTACTCATCAAATGAATTTGTTGAGAATAGATTAATAGATGGTGTTTCAACTTCTTTTAGCATTCCTTTTGTAAATCACAATCACATCTTCAATGCATATAACAATTCAGAATATGAATTAGAAACTGATCCAATTATAGCCTCGTACATTGGTGAATTTGAAAAATATTTAAAAAAGAAAACACCTTTTATTATCAATATGTATTTAGACACCTTACATGTTACCGGGAATAGATTTCGAGATGCGGGATTTAAAAGAAAAGATATAGGTGAAACATATCATTATGGAAATTATGGTGGAATCGCAGATATTATTGATTTAAGATTTTTTTATTTCGATAGCACTTCAAAAAATATTAAAAATGCAAAATTTGGTTATAGGTATTTATTAAATGGATATAAAGATAGTAGAAGGGAGTTAATTCAAAAAGGGGTTTATAGTTTTTATGCAAACACATGGAATGAAACTTTACAAAATTCAAAATTTTGCAAGTATTTAGAAAATGAAATATTAAATAAATTATTTGATCAAAATAAAAAAGAAATTAGATTTTCTTCAGATAGAATTTGGAATAACAATAGTTCAAGTTTATTATCTGAATATAATTTAAAAAAGAGTTTTGAAATATTTTTCAAATATTTTAAAGAAATTATTATTAAGAGAGACTTATCTAGATTTAAAGAGATTAATTGGCCTAGTCGTGAGGCACTCATTGTACATGGTGAAGAGTTGAAATTTAGTAAAATGTCATGGGAAATATTTGATTCACTTTTGAAAAACAAATACGTATATGAATTAAATAACCATGATAACTCCTACAACGTTACAAATATTAAAGAAGAACTAAGTGCAAGTTTCATATACATAGATGGACAATGGAAGTTTAATGGTATAACAAGTACAAATATGTGGTTAAATGAAGAACAATGATATTATTTGTTATTCAGTATTAATTTAGATGTACCCATTGATATACATTTTGTATCGTCTCCATCAAATTTTTTACAATCATACCACAACCATTCCCCATTAATAAAGTCAACATCACAATCTTGATTACCCTCTAATGTGATTAGTATTTTATAGGTTTCATTAGGGTTATTCATACCTACTATTTCCCATCGACCTTTTGTAACACAACTTGGAGACTTTCTGTCACCATAGTAGTACGAGAACCTTACTTCACTTCCTCGGTTAATTTCAATTGAAAACCGAGGAAATTCTGAAACGTATAGACCACTTATCCAACACTCGGTACAATAATTTTTCTCAAAATATTGATCTGTTCTGGTGTAATAATCATAAAACAAAAGTCCAGATATTATCAAGAGTGGAATCCCTATAAAAGTTGAATACCAGATAAATTTAATTTTCTTCTGTTGATCACTCCAACTTCGACGTTTTGTACTCATGGTTCCCTAAATTTAATGTTTTAAACTGAATTAAAAAATCAGTCCAGTCATTTAGGGGGATAAGACAAAACTATTCTTTACAAAGAAAGGTGATTCCCATACTCAAATCCCTTCTTTATTGAACTTTATTCTATGATGTAAAAGATACTTCTTCATACCAGTATCCACTATTAGTTTTATAGAACTAGAAATACCTAAAATATCCAGATCAGTCTTTGAAATCTTATCTGAAATAAGAATTGAACCATCATCATTAAAACTAATCAAATGTTTGTCAAATAGGGAATCAATATTTGGACTTAATAGAATACCATTATCAGGATCTAATCGTTCATCTTCATTACATTCACTCCAACCTTTTATATGTGATGAAATTAGTATTTCGGTAATTGAACAACCTGTTATTGAACATTTACCATTCCACTTCTTTAATATTTCTTGTCTATACCATCCCTGTCCAACCCTAGAAGTTACTAACCCCCTTCTTTCAGTATAATTCGGCTTTTTTTGTTCTCCACGAGGTTTAGAAATTTGTTTCCTAACTAAGTAAACATTGTTTGTTGAAGATTTACCAATCAATTCAGGTTTCCAATTATAGATATTAATCAAATTCTTGTTCTGAGTAGTTTCATCATAATCTAATGACTGAAAAATAATATGAACAGGTTTAGTTGTATTCTCGTCATGTTCGATATATTCCAATCTACCACAATAAACAAATGGTTGTGTTTGACTTTTTACCTTTGGATAGATTCGTGAGAACAATAAAATCGGAAGTTGTTTATTCACGATCTTCTGAATTCTTGGGGAATTGATATGTTGTGTAGTTTGACTATCCCAATGGAAAATATCACCATCAAAGTAATCATTGAAATGAAACCTGTCTTGTTTCCCCTCTTTTACTAAATCAACGAAAAATAAATAAGAGTGTAAAGATCCAGAAGAAAAGATTCCTTCCCTAGACGATAAGAGTCCCTTTTCGTCATAAATTGTACTTAAATCTTTCTTTGAATAATGATTTCCAAGAATCAAACTCTCATTCATAATCTGTGTAATTTATAATACCAATAAAGGGTATTTTTATGTTAAATGAATTTATTTAAGTTACCCCAACTCATACAAATTTAACATCTGATTGGTTTCAAAGTTGGTGTAACGAAGTGTGGTTGAAACATTACTGTGTCCAATCAACCTACTCACCTTCACCAAAGAAAGGTGATCTCCATTCTCAAATCCCTTCTTTATTGAACCCACTACAAAGGTTTTCCGAAGAAGGTGAGAGGAACAATTACCAACGTATTTGATTTTATACTCCTTCATTATCTCCTTCAGATAACCATTGAAGGTTTGAACACACATCGGTTTCATACCCTTCCCCTTTTGAGAGGAAAATATGTAATGTGAAGGATTGGGATTTAGAACTTTAATTACCTTATCCAATACTTCACGGAGTTTGGAACTCATTACCAGGATCCTCTCCTTGTTGGTTTTCTTCTCAATTCTGATAAACTTCTCACCCACTTCCAATCCCATCAGATCTTCCCACTTCAATGAGAGGTTATCAATCACTCTCAAACCCAATCTAACCCCCACAGAAACCATTAGGAGGTCCCTTCCTTTGGTTATACTACCCTCTTTGAGAAAATCTCTTAATAACCTACTTTCTAACCCTACAATCGTATCCCAATCCAAAGAGTAGGTAGTTCGTTTTTCACTCCTTTCAACTTTTGTGTATTCTGATTTCATATCATTGATTTACAGTGTCTAAAATATACATTTACCTGAACTCCTGAAATATAATGTAGATTATTTTTATCCCACCTAACTACCTGATTTACAAGTTGTTGATTATCAATTACTCCTGAAAAATGTTCATTTTTATCTAAAAGTGTAGATTATTTGAAAATAGTTGTTCAAAATGATGTGTTTGGGATTTCTCGGTAATACTTATACCTATAACAGTAGTATATGGTTACCAACTAACCCATAGAAACCCAACCGGAGGGGATATTGAAATATATCAGTAGTTGAACTCAAAATGAGATACTTGGACTTATACCGGTGGAGAGTGGAAACAACATGGAACTCAAATGAGAACTCCGTATGGATACACAACCCAACTCCCTATCAGTAATTGGATAATAGGATTATCAGATAATTATTGGTGAGTATTGGAGTACTTGTTGGGAGAAGTGTATTCAACGGAATCTAAATGAGGAACTGTACTGGGAAAATGGAATTGAAAAATCAAAATAAATAAACATGGAAAGAGAATTAAACATCAACATATCAATGTTATCTGAAAGAGAATTCATTAACATAAAAGACCTTAAACAAACATTAGGTACATCACAGAACACCATATATAGGATTTGTGATAGAAAAGAATTGAACAAATACAAATTCAGAGGTAAGAACTGGTTTAGAACTGAAGAAGTAATTTCATACCTGAACTCAAAAGGGATATTAAGTTCTAATGACTGTATCAAAATTAATATGGTAAACTTTTAGAGTAATTGAATGGTATCAAAATGTGGAGTTACTGTATCATTACTCTGAAAATCGTTCATCTATTAGTTTTTTGTAACTGAAAAAATTTAAACACCCAATGACCCTAATCCCACCCTTTCAAATATCGGATACAGAAATCACCCCATAGTAGATTTACCCAACTTTACCCAAATCAAATACAATGAAATTAAATTCTTATGAAATAGATAATCAGTTATTCAATCGTCAAATGGGATTATATATGAAAATATATAATCTTATTAACAAAAAATTTGATGAATTAGATCCTGATATTCTATCGGTATTAACCAGAACAATGATGGATCTTGAAGATAGAATCCAGATATACAAAAAGGAATTGCAAAAGGGAGAGATGTTTAATGTAAACTACCCAAATAATAGAAGTGAATACAAAAGAAAGGACATCTCACTAATGGAGATTTATCGTTCCGTATAAAAAAAACCCTAACAGATTTGAATCTATCAGGGTTTTTTTCTTTGGTTTCATTTGAATATCTTTTTATAATTCATTTTTAAGTTCTCCTACTGAGTTGTATTCATCATTAGAATCATCTTCATCTGATTCTTCATCAAAATGTTGTTCGTAGTTTTCTCTATCATTTAGATATTCTCCTAAATAACTTCCTAATTCGTCTAATCCAACACATACATTTAAATCTTTCAATACTGCAATGTCAAATTCTTCTAACTCACTACTTAAATTTTCAATTTGGTCTTTAATCTCAGATACTTTCTTATAAAGTACTTCAACCTCATTAATGTCAACATTACTCAATAATTTGTAAGAAACTTCTGTAATTATTAAGTTCTCATTTTTTATACTACTAATCATAATTTAAATTGGGTGATATACGTGTCCCGTCTCCTTTGAGACTTCTCACGGTGAAATTATTTCCACGGGTTAAATAATGACCTACTTATTAATTTATAAGGATTTCGGTCTAACAATTCCTTATCAATTCAATCTATACAACAAACCATTTAGGTACTTTAATAAAAGTGATGAATTGACATTTTGTTGTTTTATTAATTTTCTTTCATTTAATTCCGATACAATTATTATCATCGGTAAGTTTTTTAAATTTATTTTTCTGATACCCCATCTAACTGTTGAACTAATGAATTAATCTCCACGATTTCATCTTCGGACAACTCACCTTCTTCTATTTCAATATTCTCAAACTCATATTGATGTGAATTAATTAAATCTAAAAGGTGTATTAAGTATTCATATTTACTTACATCAACGATTTGACCATTTCTTAAAATATTAAACATGTTTATAATTTTTTTCTACATCTACTCACCTATGTAGATTTGTTTGTTAAAAATATAATGATGAGAATTATATACTTTCCCCACTTTTTTCAATCATCAGAAATGTGGTTTTAGATTTTCTCTATTTCTGATGTTTCCAATCACCTAACCAACAAAACCGAGGGATTTGATTAGATTTTAATGTTGGTTTTTCTCAACTCATAGTTTATTCATTTAATTATAGTTTGTTTCTATACAAAGATACGATATGTATTACCCTTTTACTAGTTTATAGTCTATTTTGGGGAATAATTAATATCGCAATATATTGATTTACATTGTTTTATAAACAGTGTATAGAATTCAATCAAGAGTTATTCCCCAAAATGGTTTAATTTAGAATAATGGGACACGAATACAAAAAGTTTGATACTCTTGAAAAGGATTACAAAAAATTATTAGGTAGAAAATCTACCCTCGTAAGAATGATAGAAAAAAGAAATAAGGAATTACTCCCACTAGTGAAAGAGGTAAAAAAACTGAAAAATGAAATTGAAGGATTTGATGAGGAACTAGAATCTCTGAAAATAAAAATTAAAGAAATCTCCATTGGAGAAAAATGGGAACCACCAATAGTAATTACTAAAGTGAAAAATGTAAAAGGGTACGATTACCTCAGAGGTAAAATAAGATTTGGGGATAAAGAAAAGGTAAAGATGATACCTAAAAAAACGGAATTAGAATTTTTAAAAAAGATAAAAAGTGAACAAAGGAACAAAAATATAACAGAGGAAGAACTCAAAAGAGTTCTCTATGGTTTACTGAGAGGTTGGGTACTAGATTGGTGGAGAACTGAGGGAATATTACAGAAAAAATAATAAAATAAAGTTTAAACTAAATCAACTCCTTCATTCTCTCCTCATAAATCTTCTTGGTAATCAACTTCCTATCATAACGAGATTTTAGTATCTCCAACTCCTTATCGATATCCTCAGAGGATAGTTTTATAGGGACCTCTTTCCTTTCAATTTCATGAACGGTTTCCTTAATCCCCTTCGGTTCTACTCCGATAAAATCAAACATCTTACCCAACTTACTTGAATCACTTCCAACATATCTACTCGTCATTTCTAACCCAGAATGACCCATCTGTTTACTTATCGTCATAGGATCTACCCCTCCTTGAATTCCTATTGTTGAATGGGTTTTCCTACCCATGTGAAAACTCACCATTGAATGTATATAAACCTTTTCCTCAGTAGAATTATCACCACTCATTGTAACCATCTCTACCCTTCGGTTTAATCCAATGATTTTACAAATCTGTTTGATGTGATTGTTTCCTTTGGTGTTATACTCCCTACGGGATTTATCATTCTCCTTACAGGGTAATGGAAACACATACTGAAGTGAACTTTTGTTCTTTACATACTTCATCCAAATGTAACTGGATAGGTCATTCTCCTGAATATGAACCTTTGATTTGGTTTTCAACTGAATAGGATTGAATTTCTTAGTATCAAAATCATAGTTTATCCCTTTAATGGTAACAAGGTTACTCCATCTGAGTCCAGTGGATACACCAAATAGAAACATATCTAAAATTACTTCATAGGTGGTGAATGTTCTGAACTTACCCGTAGGTATCGTTCCAACCAACCTCCCATCAACACCTTTCTTCGTTCCCATCAATTCATCGGTAATAAAGTAATCCCTTTCCTTCCAGTTTTTATAATATTGGATGGAATCAGGATTTACTTTCCCATCCTCGTTTTGGTAGTTAAACCCCATGAATTTGAACATTTGTGTTATTTCTACTTCAGTGAGAGTATTGATGGTTTTGTAATTAGTGGGAAGGGAAACCTTGTAGGATGTATCTCCACCCTTTGTATAGTTGTTCTTTTGGGACCACCTTACAAACTGACGAAACTGAGATACAATCTTTGAAATCGTAACATTACTCAGATTCAATCCAATGAGGAAGGTTTGTAACTTATCATAGAACTCATCCACAACCTCATAGAAATCCAAATTATCATCATAGGTATCCTTAATGAACTTTTGAATATGAACGAACCTAGAACGAACTGATTTTGAATAGGGAGTTCCACTTTTCCATTCATCCACCTTATACTTTCCTTTTGAGTTGGTTTCTACATGGGTAAGATATTTCTCAATCACATAGGTTACTAAAAAAGAGGTGGATTGGGTAGGAATCTTACTCTCAAAGAATTTCTCCTTCTCCATCTTTTTGAACTGGTTTCTAACCATTTCACAAGTGGGTTCTACCCCTTCGAATTGTATCTTAAAGATGATTTGATTAACCTCCTCCTTAAAACCCCTCAGAACCTCATTTTTCTTCAAATATTCGGTGTCTGTTCTCTTAATTGGATTATCACTCCTCCCATCTCCGAAATCCCTCTGATTCACCTTTATGGATGGTGATAAATCAATCTCCTTACTTTTGAATTTGTATTTGAGAATCACATAGGAACCTGACTTTACATTCTTCAGTTTATAGTACAATCTCATAGGTGTTGTCCAATTTGATGGTTTGTTCCCCCAAATATGGGGAATTTTCCCCTAAATCGGGGAACTTTTCCCCGATTTATTTTTACAAATCTTTACAATTATATGATTTACAATACTTTACAATCTTAGTATTGATACAGGTCGGGCAACAAAAAAAAGATCCGCATTTTGCGGATCTTTTTTTATTCGGTCATCTTGCCAGATTTCTTGAGGTATCGTACAATCCCATAACCAATTGCCAATACAATTAAGGCATATATACTATTGGCCATTATATCTTCGATTTGATACAGACGAAAGATCAGCAACACAATACCCGCCAGCCAAATGAATTGGGTGGTATATTCTTTGAGGACCCATCTTTTCCAATTGAACTCCATGGATGTAAATGTTGACGCTATCCCTTTGAGGGAAGGAATCCAACGGTTGACTTTTGCACAGTAGGCATCGAAGTCAGCACCAAATTTTCCTCTTAAAAAATTTTCTTCGGCAAGCACAATCGCCTGGTAGATGAAGAAAAACAATGGCATGATGATAGCCACATAAATCAGGGAGTTGGCCAAAATGCCCACGCCCAATAGCATCAGGATATTACCAACATACAGCGGGTTTCTGCAATGAGAAAAAATCCCTGTAGAAACCAGGTGCTCAGCATACACCTTCTTGTCTTTCCCTCCCCTCACGATATAGGCCAACCCAATGGTAGCGCCCCTGATGGCCTGACCCAATACCGTAACAAACAGTCCTATGACCAGGGGCCAGGTTTTATAATCTGTATGGAAAATGTTTTCCGTAAACAACTCAGG
>CAMCBE010000020.1 GCA_945872805.1 Chitinophaga pinensis
GCCCGTTTTAAAATCCAATATCCTATGAAAAACCGGCATAAAGGTAAATATTTTTGCCAATTAGCCCCTAAATTCTAAGATATCTCTCGATAAAATGCGATTAAATTGAATTTCAAGGAATTAAATAGTACATATTTAGTTTAATTAAATCAACCTTATACCTGGCTAATTTGGCATTTCCAGTCAATCGATGCTATCGAATAGTAATTTTTCATTAAAATCTGTCTCGGTTTAACAAAATTTTATTGCAAATAGCTACTTAATATGGCAGTTAATAATTTTATTTGTTTAAAATCAATACATATGAGCACGACCAATTCAAAACATAAAATTCTCCTTTGCGAAGACGACCCAAATCTTGGCTTAGTTTTGAAAAATTTTTTAGAACTAAATGATTTCGAAGTTATTTTGGAAAGAGATGGCCGACTAGGACTAGCTGCTTTTCAACGTGAGAAATTTGAACTGTGCTTATTGGATGTTATGATGCCAAAAATGGATGGCTTCATGCTTGCTGAAGAAATCAGGAATAACAATCCGGATGTTCCGTTATTTTTTCTTTCGGCCAAATCGATGAAAGAAGATCAAATCAAAGGATACAAACTTGGTGCAGATGATTATATCACAAAACCATTCGACTCTGAATTGTTACTTTTCAAGATCAAAGCAATCTTAAAAAGAAATGAAGAGCAAAATAAAGAAATGGTAAACATTGAATATGATCTTGGCAATTATCACTTTATCCCAAAACTGAGAGAGCTGAGTATTGCTGGAAATAAAACAACGTTATCCCCCAAAGAAAATGAGTTGCTGAAGATGCTTAGTGAATATAAAAATGATCTACTTCAGCGTGATCTTGCGCTAAAGAAAATATGGGGCAACGACAATTACTTTAATGGCAGAAGCATGGATGTATATATTGCTAAACTCAGAAAATACCTGAAAGAAGATCCGATGGTAGAAATTGTAAACATACACGGAAATGGTTTCCGACTACTTGTAAAAGAAGATTAATCCAATATCAATCAAATAGAAAAGCCATGTTTAAACAAAACATGGCTTTTCTATTTATATGTATACTGATTCTAGAACAACATATTATCATTTCGTTTAAACATTGTCCTGCCAAGGTGCTCGTATGCCTTAGAAGTAACTTCCCTTCCACGAGGCGTTCTTTGAAGAAAGCCTTGTTGAATCAGAAATGGCTCATAAACATCTTCAATTGTTCCAGACTCCTCTCCAACAGCAGTAGCAATTGTTCCTAGTCCCACAGGACCACCTTTGAATTTATCAATGATGGTTGTAAGAATTCTATTATCCATTTCGTCAAGTCCATGCTCATCCACATGCAGTGCTTTAAGTGCATGCTTTGTGATATCCATTGAGATCACCCCATTTCCAAGTACCTGAGCAAAATCACGTACTCGCTTTAATAAGCCATTTGCAATACGGGGAGTAGCCCTACTTCTTCCTGCAATTTCACGTGATGAATCCGATGTGATTTTGACTCCTAATATAGAAGCTGATCGTGTGATAATACGATCTAATACATCAACAGGATAATACTCTAAGCGAGATTTTATTGCAAACCTAGAAAGTAATGGAGCGGTAAGTAATCCACTTCGTGTTGTTGCTCCGATTAACGTAAACGGATTGAGATTGATTTGAATTGTTTTTGCACTTGGTCCACTATCAATCATAATATCAATCTTATAATCTTCCATGGCTGAATACAAATACTCTTCAACCACATTACTCAATCGATGGATCTCATCAATAAACAGGACATCATTCGCTTCTAGACTAGTCAACAACCCTGCTAAATCTGCAGGTTTTTCGATAACAGGACCTGAAGTCTCTTTTATTTGAACCCCCATCTCCCTGGCAACAATTCGAGATAATGTTGTTTTACCTAACCCTGGAGGACCATGAAAAAGGACATGATCGAGCGCCTCCGATCTCATCTGAGCTGCTTTGATAAAAATTCGAAGATTCTCAATGATATCAGGTTGGCCAGAGAAATCTTCCAAAATACTCGGCCTAATAGTATTTTCAAATTCACCGTCGGTTGAGCCAGTAGGATCCTCAGCAGGATTCAAATGAGGGTTGATCATAATGTGAATTTACATCCAATAGTCAAGATTCTATACTAATAAATTTAACATGCCAAAACTCAAAAATTACGATAACAAGGAAATGCCGAAAGGCCCCAACTGGTGAATGCTAAATAACCACATTAATCATTTTGTTTTTGATAAATATAATTTTCTTAGGTGGCTTACCGTCTAGCCACTTCATGATCATCGGTTCCTTGAGCACTAGAGCTTCCACATCTGCTTGGGTGGCATTCAAATCAATATTCAAAATAATTCTTGTTTTTCCATTTACGGCAACAGGATATTCTTTACTCGTTTCAATTAAATATGTTTCATCCACTACAGGATATGATGCGTCCAAAACAGATCCTACTTCACCAATCTGTTTCCAAATTTCCTCACAAATATGTGGGGCATATGGAGTCAATACAATTAGGAATTTTTTGAGCAACTCAATTGAATGGCAATTCAAGTCTGTCAGCTCATTCACCCCAATCATAAATCCACTCACAGCAGTATTGAATGAAAAACGAGCGGTATCTTCTTCAACTTTTTTCAGCATCTTATAAAAAACCTTCCACGATGCGGCATCTGCAGGACTTGCATTTGCAATTAATCCTTTTTCTACATCAAAAAACAGACGCCAAAATTTTCGGATGAACCTGTGTACCCCTTCGATCCCCTTTGTGTCCCAGGGCTTGTCTTGTTCAACAGGACCAAGAAACATTTCATACATCCTAAATGTATCTGCACCATATTTTTCAACGATATCATCTGGATTCACCACATTAAAATAGCGTTTACTCATTTTTTCAAGTCGAGCACCACATTTATACTCCCCATCTTCAGTGACGAACGTAGCATCCGAAAAATCAGGTTTCCACTTTGTGAACCCTTCCATATCAAGTAAGAAACCATCAACTAGACTTACATCTACATGAATCTCATCAGTTTCATAATTGTCTTTTAAACCAGCTGAAACAAACTGCTTTGAATTTCGTATTCGATAAACCAATCTAGAGTCTCCCCCAATCTTTCCTTGGTTCACAAGCCGCTTATATGGTTCATCAAAACCAATATGACCTAGGTCAAACAATACCTTAGTCCACATCCTACTATACAACAGATGCCCAACAGCATGTTCCGTACCCCCTATGTATAAATCAACCTGTCCCCAATAATCGCTTGCTTCTCTGCCACAAAATTCACTGTCATTTTGTGGATCCATATAACGAAGGAAATACCAACTACTTCCTGCATACCCTGGCATTGTATTCACTTCACGAGTTCCGCTATCATAACTCACCCATTCAGATAAGTTTGCAAGTGGCCCTTGAGCATCAGGGCCTGGCTTAAGATCAGATAATTCAGGTAGCTCTATGGGTAACTCAGTTGCAGACAATGGGATGGCAATGTCATCCTTCCATACTATTGGAAATGGTTCACCCCAGTAGCGTTGCCTACTGAATGCTGCATCACGCATTTTATAATTCGTTTGTCTTTTACCTATTCCAAGTTCTTCAAGTTTGTCTAATGCAACGGTTATGGCATCAGACATTAATTGCCCATCTAAAAATCCACTGTTTTCTAAACGCGCATCTTTTGTTGGATTAGCCTCACTACCGTTAAAAAACTGTCCGATAATATTGGTTATGGGAATGCTGAAATATTGTGCAAATTTAAAATCACGCTCATCACCACAAGGCACGGCCATAATCGCACCGGTTCCATAACCAGCTAATACATACTCACTGATCCAAATGGGAATCAAAACATTATTGAACGGATTTTTACAATACGCTCCACTGAATACGCCAGTGATTTTCTTTTCGGCCATTCGTTCACGTTCACTTCTACTGTTGACATACTCCAGGTATTCTTCCACAGCATTTTTTTGTTCATCAGATGTTATGCTTGCGACAAGCTCATGTTCTGGGGCAATAACCATAAAATCAACTCCAAAAATAGTATCAGGTCGAGTTGTATATACTTTTAGATGACTAGTGCTCGATAATGAATTTTCAGAAGCAATTTCAAAATCAATCTCTGCTCCAAAACTTTTTCCGATCCAATTGGTTTGCATATCCTTCATGCTATCACTAAAGTCTACTGTATGCAATCCGGCCAAAAGGCGTTCAGCATACTCGGTGATACGGAGATACCATTGACGAAGTTTTTTCTTTACAACCGGATGCCCACCTCGTTCACTAACTCCATTTATAACTTCATCGTTAGCAAGCACTGTGCCAAGGGCCTCACACCAATTAACTTCTCCCACACCACAAAAAGCAAGCCTATATTTCATTAGAATTTCAGACTTTTTCCGGGCATCATAGCCCTTCCATTCCTCAGCAGTAAAAGACATCTTTTTATCTCCTGGACATGGCACTTTACTATTCCCTTCAGCATTAAAGAGTGAAATAAGTTCATTTATACCTCGGGCCTTTTGTACTTTTCGATCAAACCAGGAATCAAACAATTGTAAAAAAATCCATTGTGTCCATTTGTAGTAATTGGGATTTGATGTCCTGACTTCTCTGTCCCAATCATAACAAAATCCAATTTTATCCAATTGACTTCTGAAATTATCAATATTTCGATCCGTTGATATGGCTGGGGCTATACCATGCTCAATAGCATATTGCTCTGCTGGCAAACCAAATGAATCGTATCCCATTGGATGGAGCACATTGAATCCTTTTAGCCTTTTATATCGACTAAAAATATCGCTAGCGATATACCCTAAAGGGTGGCCTACGTGCAATCCAGCCCCACTTGGATAGGGAAACATATCCAATACATAATATTTAGGCTTAGAGGGGTCATTATTAACCTTGTATGCCTTGTTTTTCTTCCATGCTTCCTGCCACTTCTTTTCGATCGCACTAAAGCCATATTCCATCTTACATTAATTTTATTTGGGGTATCAATATTAAAAGCCCAATATGCCTGTATTGGTCATAAAAGCTCCGTCTTTCCAATGCACGTCTAGGCTAAACAGACAATCAGCCTGTTAAAATTACAACGATTACATCCCGAAAGACGTGCAAAAATACATAAACCCTTTAAAATTGTTATTTTTGAATCTAGAAGGCAAAAAACAGCCCTGCATCTAATTGTAAAAAATATGACAGCACAGAGTAAAGCATCGATGAAACGGAGTAAACCATCCTATTTTATGGCGATATTTGGTGTTGCCTTGGTGCTTTTTATCCTAGGTATGCTCGGATGGCTAGTCATAAATGCCAGTAAATTACAGGATTATTTTATGGGCAGTGTACAAGTGCATGCCTTTATCCGTGAGGGAAGCCCTAAAAATGAAATCGATAATGTAAAAGATAACATATCCACAAAACCTTACGCCAATAACGTAGAATTTATTACCAAGGAAATGGCAAGAGCTAAATTCATAGGTGATGGCAACGAAGATTGGAATAAAGTACTTGATTATAATCCTCTTCCTGCGAGTATAGATTTCTATTTAGATCCTCTGTATGTAAATAAGGATAGCATAAAAATAATTTCGGCTGATTTATCTAAAAATTTTATAATTAGTGAAGTAAAATATCCTGATGCCGTTGTTAGCAATCTAAATAACATTGTACGAAAAATTGGATTTTTTCTATTGGGATTAGCTATTGTTTTAGCGCTTATCGTAATTATATTAATTGACAATACGATAAAACTGGCTATGTTTTCAAATCGATTTTTGATTAAAACCATGCAAATGGTTGGTGCTACTAGATGGTTCATTTCAAAGCCATTTGATAAACGAGCAATCATTAATGGATTAATTAGTGCTCTCTTGGCAATAGCATCTATTTCAATAATTATATATGGAGTTGAACGTTGGTGGCTACCAGAAATAAAAGCGCTTAGGGATAATACTATGTTGGCCTTGCTTTTTTTAATCATTACACTCATCGGCATAAGTATAACATTTATCAGCACACATAGAAGTGTAATGAAATATTTAAAAATGAAACTCGACGATCTTTATTAATACAAGAAAAAAATCATGGAAAACAAGAAGAATACAATTTTCGGAAAAGACAACCTCAAGTGGATGTTAATTGGTGCTGCTGTAATCATCGTAGGCCTATTCCTTATGTCTGGTGGAAAAGGAGATAACCCAGCTGTATTTTCAGAACAGGAAGTATATAGTAAGACCCGCATAACTGTGGCTCCGATCTTGATTATGCTTGGCTTGGTTATCGAAATATTTGCCATTATGAAAAAGAGCAGTTCAAATTCTTGATTTTACTTTATACCTCTTCATGGATACATTTCATGCCTTAACCCTTGCAATCATTGAAGGCATTACAGAATTTCTGCCTGTTTCATCAACAGGACATATGGCAATAGCGTCGGCTTTTTTTCATATAGAGCAGGATGCCTATACCAAATTATTTGAAGTAGTCATTCAGTTCGGCGCAATATTATCTGTTGTAGTTCTCTATTGGAAAAAATTCATAGACTTTAGAAACCCTTCATTCTATGCAAAATTATTCATCGCAATTCTGCCTGCTATAGTAATTGGTGGATTACTGAAAACATATATACAAGGCGTGCTAGAAAATCCATTATTCATTGCATTCGTATTACTTGGGGGTGGAATAATTTTGGTGTTTGCAGACAATTGGTTCAAGCAAAGCCATATCACTAATGAAGCAGATATAACCCTTAAAAAAGCTTTCCTGATAGGCTGCTATCAAGTACTCGCTATTATATTTCCTGGATTAAGCCGAAGTGCTGCTACCATCATTGGAGGAATGCAACTTAAATTAACCAGATCGCTTGCGGCTGAGTTTTCATTCTTCCTTGCAGTTCCTACAATGCTTGCTGCCACAGTTAAAAGCCTATATGATATCTGGAAAGAGCAGCCAGCTATGCTAGGTCATGAAGGCATCAGCTATTTACTTATTGGAAGTGGCACTGCATTTATTGCCTCCTTAATTGCAATCAAATTTTTTATTCAATTTCTCAAACAAAATGGTTTTAAATGGTTTGGGATTTATCGAATTATTGTTGGAAGCGTGCTGATCGTATTAATTTTAACTGGTAAACTCTAATTTCTTGAGGCACTCCTACAAACTGCATTCATTTTTTTTCTTATCTTACTTCTAGACTTTAAAAAATGCTATGGTAAAAGGATCAAAAAAAATAGAAAATGCATGGGCTATGTATGATTGGGCCAACAGCTCATACAACCTAGTAATTACATCAACCATTTTCCCTGCCTATTATGTTGCGGTAACGAGCAATAAGGATGCTTCAGAATTATCCTATGTGAAATTTTTTAGCTTGGAAATTATCAATACAGCACTACAAAACTATGCACTAGGTATTGTATTTCTAATAGTAGCATTTACGTCTCCTATTCTTTCATCTATTGCAGACTATAGAGGAAACAAAAAAGCCTTCATGCGTTTTTTTACAACCTTAGGTGCCTTTTCGTGTGCGATGCTATTTTTTTTCACACCAGATCGAATTGAACTAGGCATTATATTATTCGCAACTGCCGCGCTAGGATTTTGGAGTAGTTGGGTTTTTTACAATGCCTACCTACCGGACATTGCCTATCCTCAAGACCGAGATAGAGTGAGTGCCAAAGGATATGCGATGGGATATATTGGAAGCGTGATTTTGCAAATCATTTGCTTTGTCATTTTGTTGAAACCAGGTTGGTTTGGACTTGATGAATCAGACAAAACTATTGGAGCGCGTATTTCATTTTTATTGGTTGGACTATGGTGGTTTGGATTTGCACAAATCACATTTAAAAATCTACCATCCAATACAGTTATAAATAAAAAAATGAAGAAAAACATCCTCATCAATGGATACCATGAATTAAAATTGGTTTGGCATCAAGCAAAAGAAATACCTGCGCTAAAACGATACCTTCTTTCATTTTTTTTATTTAGTGTTGGGGTTCAAACAGTAATGTTGGTTGCAGCAAGTTTTGCAAAAAAGGAAATCTTCCCAAAATCAGAGGATGAACCGAAATTATTACTGACTATCATTTTGATTCAACTGGTTGCCATTTTTGGTGCTCTCCTCATGAGCAAGCTTTCCAGCAAAATCGGAAATCTACCGACACTGATTGTAGCCGTTTCTATTTGGATTGGCATATGTATATCAGGATATTACGTCAATTCACAAAATCAGTTTTATGTACTAGCTATATTTGTAGGATTAGTAATGGGCGGGATTCAGTCGATGAGCAGAAGCACGTATTCAAAACTCCTACCAAAGACTGAAGACACAACTTCCTTTTTTAGCTTCTATGATGTGACTGAAAAAATTGCTCTTACCATTGGCTTGTTTCTATTTGCCAGAAATGAAGAACTAACAGGAAACATTAGAACTTCCATCTTAGTGCTAATGTGCTTTTTCATCCTAAGCTTCTTTTCCCTGTTTTATACCCGTTCTTCCATTACAAAAGAAAAGTATGCAGATCTACTCAATTGATACTGGCCTTTTCAAACTAGACGGCGGCGCTATGTTTGGTGTAGTACCTAAGACCTTATGGCAAAAAGAAAATCCAGCGGACGAGAACAATATGTGCACATGGGCAATGAGATGCATGCTCATTATAGACGGAGAAAGAAAGATTTTAATCGATACAGGGATGGGCAATAAACAACCTGAAAAGTTTTTTAGCCATTATTACCCACACGGCGAGGCTTCAATGATGAATTCTTTATCAAAACTAAACATTGGGGCAACAGATATAACAGATGTAATACTTACTCATCTGCATTTTGATCATTGTGGAGGTGCTGTAAAAATGAATAATGATGAACTTTCATTAACATTCCCCAATGCAACTTACTGGAGTAACGAATCACATTGGAATGCAGCACTTCATCCTAATGCAAGAGAACGAGCTTCATTTTTAAAAGAAAATATCTTGCCCATCCAAGAATCAGGCAAACTTAAATTCATTAGTGAAGAAGTAGGTCAAAGAACTCAGTTCTCACAGAACATTAGCATCCAGTTTGTACACGGCCATACTAGCTCGATGATGATTCCTTTTATACACCTAAATGATAGAACAATAGCGTATATGGCAGACCTCATTCCTTCAGCAGCCCATATTCCACTTCCCTATATTATGGGATACGATATGTTCCCGATGACTACATTGAAAGAAAAAGAAACTTTTTTAAAAGAAGCTGTTGAAAAAGATTACATCCTTTTTTTCGAACACGATCCGTTGATTCCAGCGTGTACCATAAAAAAAACAGAAAAAGGATACCGAAAAGATGAAGTTATACAGCTAGAGAAGATGAATTTATCAATTTAAACTAATCAAAGCCAGCATCGGATTTTTTAAGTTTTTATAGCCCATCATATCCACCTTAACCGTACCAACAGTAATGGGACTCTCAATTCGTAAGGGCAGATGATTGGCATCATCAGTAACCCACACGGTCATTAATTCCCCGCCCTGAAAAATTGTCCCTTTAATCAACATAGGCTTAAACTTAATGGCATTAAATTGACCATATTTTGTTTTTATAACCTCCTTACCCAGATACCGAATATAGATACTATGTACTTCATCATCTAGAAACATAGATATTGGGATCTTATCACCTATTTGATATTTTAAAAAGTCGATATTTCTAGCAAAATAGATTGAACTAAGCACATCCTGTATGCAGTCAGGAATAGAATATGTACCTCGCGTAGAAATTGCTTTTTTATCGGTGTGATTGAAAATCACAGCTTCATCCTTTCGATAGCCCCCTTCCTCCACATGCCGTAAAAATTTTTGGGGTTTTAATGTAGACGTATCAATAAAACTTTCATATCGATCTCTCACTTTAAATATCCAATCATATGAAGGATTTGAAAATCCAAGTCCTTTTACATGATAGACTGGACGATTGTTTAGTTGAATATTTTCAACCGAAAAAACAGCTGAACCAGCATCTACATATAGGCCAATTACATTATAAAATATTTTAAAGCGAATTTCCTCACCAGAAGCATATGATGTATTGGTAAGACGACAGGTATCAAGTGCTGCGCTAAGCTTGGCAAATGAAAGAATACAAAACAAAAATAAAATCAACGTTGGTTTTCTGCGCATACACAAATATAAAAACAACAAATGGCCTTTTAAGTTCAAAAAAACCTCTTAAAAATAAAGTTTTCATAATTTTTCATTCTATAGAGTAGAATTTTCTCTATTTACTCGAAAAACTGAAAAGACGCCCAACAGGGCAGGAACAATTAAATTAATGAACCAAATAGCAGTAACTGCTATGGAAATGCCTAATCGATTATCACTAAGCCCCCCTAATAAGATCAATGCGAACTGCCACCTTACGCCCAATTCAAGAAATGCAATCGTAGGAAGAATGGCAAGCCAAAGAAACATAATAGATATAGTCATTGTAGTATCATATAGTGAAATAGATACATGTGTTAACTGAAACAACAAGAAGTACTGAAAAATAAAAATGCAGAAACGAATTGCTGATAATAAAAAAACACGTGTAAGGATATGAAATGGCAGCTGCTCTAATAACACCAACCGAGACCTTACTTTTTGCATAAATGAAAATGAAAAAAGATATTCAAAAGCAGATCCAAGTTTAAAATAAATTACCAAGCAGGTAATCGTAAGGAGTGGTATTGTGCACTGAAATAAAAATGTCAACTTTGATAAGACAGCTGAAGAATCAGTTCTTAGCAAAAATGGATCAATCAAAAACAGGGATACACAACCGAAAATCAGGGTAACGATTAATTGCGCAAAATTTCCTATAAATGTTAGCGATGTACCAGCTAATCGCATGCTATTTGGCAAGAATAAAATTCGACCAGCAAACTCACCCAATCGATTAGGTGTTGACATTGAAAAGGATATGCCGCGAAAAATAGCAGAAAGGGCAGTACGCATAGAAATTTCATCAATAGGCTTCATCAATAACTGCCACTTTTTAGCTTCAAGGGTCCATTGTAAAAGCATTAAGCAGAAAACTAATATTAAAATAAAGACCCCCTTGGTCTGAATACTCTTCTTCAGCAACAGAACATATGATGACAGATCTGGCTGAATACTGATTTGATGAATAACACTATATAAGAGCCAAATGAATAGAATTGGCCCAACTAAATAGTTGAGTAATATTTTGATACTTTTGTTCAGTGTTTTAGAATATCAGTCAAAATTAACCCCCATTGAATAAGAAAGGCAAAATTATTTTAGGAATCGACCCTGGTACAGTCATAATGGGCTATAGCGTGATATCTGTTGATGGAAATGCCATTCAATTGCTTGAGATGGATGTTGTAAAACTGAATGGTAAAAAAGATATGTTCGAACGACTTGGAGAAATCAATCAAGTAATACATAAACTTATTAATCAATATAATCCAAGCGAAATGGCCATTGAAGCGCCTTTCTTTGGGAAAAATGTTCAAAGCATGCTTAAACTAGGCCGTGCACAAGGTGTAGCCATTGGAGTAGCCATGACTCATCAACTTAACGTGTCAGAATATTCACCTAAAAAAGTCAAACAATCAATTACTGGAAACGGAAACGCTAATAAGGAGCAGATATGGAAAATGCTTAATAATATAATCGTAATTAAACAAGCTATCAAATACTATGATGCCTCAGACGCACTTGCTGTAGCCATTTGTCACCACTTCTCATTACAGGGTATCAAACTAACTTCCCTTCCAAAAAAATCACCTAAAAAATCAACCTCCTCAAGTTGGGATTCCTTCATTAAAGAGAACCCGGATCGAATAAAGAAATAGGATCATTCTTTTTTACTTTCCCAAAAAAATATAAAGAGAATTAAAGGCACAAACAACAAAAGCTTTAGAACTTGGAATGCCCCCGCATACAAATCGAGCAAAAGATGAAGTATAACTATTGCGCCAAAGAGGTATAAAGCCCATTTCTCTTTTGACCAAATAAATGAAAGAGATAGAAATAGAATGATATGCAATAAAACGTGCGCTGCAGGATACAACAAACCATAAATTGCGTACGCTCCAGTAAATGAGTATAGTAAATCAAATAGCCCAAGACCGAATAAAAGCGTAATCAATACGTTAAAAAAAAGCTCTCTTGTAAACCTAAAGTTGGGGTTATTCATGGATTTTCAATTGAGCAAGTATTTTTTCTTGAACGTCTAAAAGCTCATCTGGAGTAGGCGTGAGTTTAGCTCGTGTAAAATTAAGGTCGCTAGCACTATTAATTGGCACAACATGCAAATGTGCATGCGCCACTTCAAGTCCAATTACAGAAATACC
>CAMCBE010000021.1 GCA_945872805.1 Chitinophaga pinensis
AGCTTTTTCAACCGTATAGCGCGTTGTGAAGGTTTCTGTCGTGTCTCCGTAGTTGTATCCTGCTTGTAGCGCTTTGATATTTGAATTTAGGATATCGTCTTTTTTCCCAAATTTCTCTTGTAGAAAGTTAAGGGTACTTTCCATGTTGCGGTTGTACATCCAGTAAAGAAATCCCAGCACAAACATGTTCTTGGCTCTGTCTTTCTCCTTGGTACCTAGGGTGATTTCTTTCAAGGCCTCACGGGTCATTTTGGTGACATCCATTTTAATCAAGTCAAACCCCTCTAGAGAGCCGTCTTCAATGGGATTGATTCCTTCTGGGTAATTGGCCAAACGTAAATTCTTAGAATCAAATCCATCCATGTTAGCAATGATTTTGCCACCCTTTTTAATTGCGTTGAGGTTCGTTTTAAGGGCTGCAGCATTCATTGCCACTAACACATCGCATAAGTCACCAGGAGTATAGATAGCATCGGATGAAAACCGAAGTTGGTATCCACTAACACCTGGAATGGTTCCTTGTGGTGCTCGAATTTCGGCTGGAAAATCTGGGAATGTGGCTAAGTCGATTCCCAACAAAGCAGTATTGTTGGTAAACTGACTTCCTGTAAGTTGCATGCCATCTCCGCTATCTCCTGCAAATTTTATTACAATATCGTGTAAAAGTTCTTCTTTTCGTTGAGTCATAACATGGTTTTAAGTAACAGCTGTTTTAAAGTTCGGGTATTCATTTCGAATATATGTAAAGTATTACCAATAGATTTTTTTGGTTTTAACTTTTATTCAGCATGTTGATTGAATGATTTTGATTAATTTTAAGGTACAAAATTACTTAACATGGGGCTATTTAATTCAAGCAATCCAACGCTTTCTGAAAAATCCTTCAACAGGTCAATGGCAATGGCTGGTGCTCAAACTATGACAGTAAAGGGCACGCTCAATCGTTTTGGCTTTCTTTTCTTGATGGTAATGGCTACTTCCTTTTATGTATGGAATGAAGCAAGTGTGGGCAACAGTGTACAAGGGTATATTATAGGGGGAGCTATTGGCGGGCTCGTTCTAGCCTTAGTGCTGATTTTTAAACAACAGTGGGCTCAATATTTAGCACCTGCCTATGCCTTATTAGAGGGACTTTTGGTTGGTGGAATTTCTGCAGTTTACAATAACGCATTTGCAGCGATTGCTCCAAGTATTGTTATGCAGGCGGTTACCTTAACATTTGGAACGGCTATAGCAGTTTACTTTCTATACAAATTTGGTTTTATTCGTGCAACTGATCGTTTTAGATCAATCCTTTTTACTGCGATGGGCGGCATCATGGTGTTTTACCTAATTACCTTTGTCTTATCCCTATTTAATGTAGATATTCCTATGTTGCACCAAGGCAGCTTGATGAGCATTGGAATTTCTTTGGTTATTGTTGTTATTGCTGCATTAAGTTTGGTTTTAGATTTTGATCGTATTGAAGAAGGGGCTGCTATGGGTGCTCCAAAGTATATGGAATGGTTTTGTGCATTTGGGTTACTTGTTACACTCGTTTGGCTTTATGTTGAAATCCTTCGTTTGCTCGGCAATATTTATGGTCGTCGTAATTAATATAATTCATGACGAAAAATATACGTTTATGTCTATTATGTCTCTTTAGCTTAAGTACTGCTGCAAATGCTCAAAAAGTATTTGCTGTAGAATATTCCAATCAATCTGATGTGAAGGTTTTTGTTGTTAAATATGAAAACCAAGCAGATTTAAAAGTGTTCAAAGAGAAATACGAAAATCAATCGGGCGATAACGATGGGAAGTGGTTTTTCGTGAAATATTCTAATCAAGCGGATAAAAAAATATTTTTTGTTGATTATGAAAACCAGGCGGAAGTGAAAATCTATTTTGTGCAATATGAAAATCAAGCCGGTTGGCGAAATCAATCAAAGAGACATTATTTCTATTAGAGATTTTTGGTTAATAGTTAAAAATCGAAAGGGCTTCCAAATTTGGAAGCCCTTTCGATTTAGTTTTGAAATGAGAGGTTAATAGCCATCACCATCAAGCATGTTTCCAATTCCGCCAAGTATGCTGCCTTCTTCTTTTCTTTTAAATGTTCCGTAGGACATGATTCTGCTAGCCAACCTACTAATAGGTAATGTTTGTAGCCAAACTTTACCTGGTCCGCGTACTGTAGCGAAGAACAATCCTTCTCCGCCGAAAATTGAGTTCTTTATTCCGCCGATGAATTGTATATCGAAATCTACGCTACTGCTATAGGCAACAAGGCAGCCTGTATCCACTTTGAGCACTTCACCAGGAGTGAGGTATCTTTCGAATACATGGCCACCAGCATGAACAAATGCCATACCGTCGCCTTCAAGTTTTTGCATAATGAATCCTTCTCCACCAAATAATCCCGTTCCTAGTTTTCGTTGAAATTCAATGCCGATACTAACGCCTTTTGCTGCGCACAAAAATGAATCTTTTTGACAAATGATTCTGCCATCCAGTTGCTGAAGATCTAGTGGTATAATTTTACCTGGGTAAGGTGAGGCAAAGGAGACTCTTTTTTTGCCTTGCGCTAGATTGGTATAGGCTGTCATGAAAAGGCTCTCTCCAGTTAATAATCTTTTTCCGGCGGAGAAGAGTTTCCCCATAATACCTTGATTCTGCGTTGCTCCATCCCCAAAAATAGTTTGCATTTCAATCCCATCATCCATGAGTAGGAAGCTGCCCGCTTCTGCAATGGCCGTTTCATTGGGATCAAGTTCTATTTCTACATATTGCATTTCTTCCCCAATGATTTTGTAATCGATTTCGTGATTTGCTCTGCTGCTAAATTGATCCATTGTGTTTTTTTTGTATCAGATGATATTTTAGTTATTCGGGTTGCATGAATATTGACTAAAAACTAAAAGGGCAGCGTCATATTATTTGCGCTGCTCTTTTGGTTATTTTTTTGTTTTACCATTCCAAACTGGCTTGCCTTGTATTTTTCTAAACAAGAACATTATTCCCGTTAAGATGAAAAAGAGTGGACCAAGCAAACCGAGAAGTGAAATCCATTTTCCATGGAAAAATTTTGTCATCGGCCTTTTTAGTCGTTCTGCAATCAAATACATGGCAGGAACAATTAATAGTGTCATGAAAAATGCAAATATCAATCCCCATATGATGGTAAGTGACAATGGTTTCCAAAAAACGGCATTATCTCCACCAAAGAAAATATGTGGATTTAGGTCAGTAAATAAGGTCACAAAATTAATATTGAAACCTATCGCGAGTGGGATAAGTGCTAGTATCGCGGCTAATGCTGTTAAGAGTACAGGAACAATTCGTGTCTTGCCTGCTTCAATTACCGCTGCTCTAGTTTTCATACCTCGAGCCCTTAATTCATCAGCAAATTCAATTACAAGAATACCATTTTTGACCACAATACCCGATAATCCAATTATACCAATTCCGGTTGTCACTACTGCGAATGTTGAGCGTGTAATGGCATATCCGAGTAGAACGCCAATAAGACTGAAGAATATTTCTGAAAGTACAATCATTGTTCTGCTATACGAATTGAATTGTAAAATCAAAATAAGGAGGATAAGTCCAATTGCAGTGAATAAGGCTGTTTGAAGAAATGAAACAGTTTCTGCCATTTGTTCACCTTCACCAGTTTGTGTTACGAATACATCATCTGGTTTAGCTTTAAATGCATCAATCTGTTTTTTTATTTCAGTATTCACACCAGCTGGAGTAAATCCTTTTGAAACCAATACGTTCGAGAAAATCGTGATAACTCTTTTTTGATTTTTTCTCTTAATGCTTCCATAGGTATTGCTAAGGTCTACTTTAATTACTGACCCGATTGGCACTTGTTTAATTTGACCAGAAGTGAAATCGCGGTATGTGATGCGCATATTCAGCAATTCAGAGAGCGACTTTCTTTGTAAGGCGTCATTTCTAATGATGATTTTGTATTCATCCTCGCCAATTTTCAGTTTGGAGATTTCTTTCCCAAAAAGGGCTGTTCTGATTTCCACACCTATTTGTCCGGTTGAAATACCATTCATCAAAGCTCTTTCCCTATCTATGCTTATTCCAATTTCTGGGTTGGAGAAATCGATGTCAATTTTTAGTTCTTCAACTCCTGGTATATTTTTATCAGCCAAGTAGTTTCTTAGGTTAATTGCGGTACTGGTAAGCGATTCAAAATCATCTCCAGAAACTTCAATATTAATAGGAGCCTGTGTGGGCGGTCCGTTGCTTTCTTGCCCTACACTTATTTCAGCAGCTGGTATACCTTGCAAGACATATCTGATTGAGTCGAGGTATGGAAGAGTTGCTTTTCCATGTCTATCTTCAAAAGGAACAAACGAAACTTGTATTCGGCCTAATTCTGGTCTTGTACTCCTATCCCCACTGTTTGGATCACTTGCGCCAACCGCTACATTAGCTATTACACTTTCCACCAATGGATTTTCCTTTCCAGCATCTATTCCAAGTACTTTGTTGATTCTACTTTCAAGTATGCCTGTAACAGAGTCGGTGTATTTTACATCCGTTCCTGCAGGCAATTTCATGTATACATATATTGTGTTTGGATCGCCAGATGGGAATAGTACTACTGGTACATTTCTCATTCCAAAAAAGACGAATGAAAATATGAGGAGTATAAACGTTCCAATTAACATTTTAACGGGTCTCCATCCTTGAGTTGTCCAGTGAAGTAATTTCTCATAGCTATTCATCATAGACGGCAACAATTTGTTCTGGAAAACATTGATGGCATCTGTGAAAACGTACTTATTTAAGATCATCAATCCTGCAAAAAATAATAGAAGGTTTCCAATGAATCTGTATGAAGCTGTATCATTTGCATATCCAGAAAAATCGAGTAATACACCAAGGCCAATAAATACCCACAACAACGGATTCTTGAAGATGAGTGATTTCTTTTTTACGTCTTTATGATCATGTGTCATGAAGTCCACTGCAAAAACAGGATTCATGATATAGGCCACGATAAGTGAAGCGGTAAGTGTGAAGATCAACATGGTGGGTAAGTAGATCATAAACTTCCCGATAATGCCTGGCCAGAATAGGAGTGGAATGAAGGGCGCGAGGGTTGTTAGGGTTCCTGCTAGTACCGGAACGAAGACTTCTCCTGCTGCATAGCGTGCTGCTTCTGTGGAGCTTATTTTTCCATTTCCTTGAGAAAAAATTCTATGGGTATTTTCAATTACTACAATAGCATCATCCACTACAATTCCAAGTCCAAAGAGTAATGCAAATAGTACAATAAAATTTAGTGTAACGTTCGATCCAATAATAAAGTCCGCTGAAGGCAGTAGTATGAAAGCTAGAAACATACTAAGGGGCACAGATAAGGCAACAAAGAATGAATTTGTTACCCCCATGAAAAACATCAGAATAATCATTACTAAGATGAATCCAATGACGATAGAGTTGACCAACTCATTGAATGCTGCGCCGGCTTTTATACTTAGATCGCCTGTGATTTTTATGTTGAGGTCTTTAGGGAAAACCTCTTTCTTCATCTCGTCAACGATGTTGTTAATTTTTTCTGAGGCTTTAATTAAATTTTCTCCAGTCCTTTTAATGATGCTTAGGGTTACAACATTTTTACCGTTAAGTCGCGCGTAGCTTTCTTTTTCTTTTACTGTATCACTTATGTTGGCAAGGTCTCGGAGGTAGAAAGGTGAGCCGTAAATGTTTTTTACAATAACATTTTGCAGTGCTAAGGCAGATTTGAATTGACCATTTACGCGTAGTGTTCTTCTTTGATCACCAACTTCGAGTAAGCCTCCAGAAATGTCGGCGTTTTCTCGTTGAATGGCTTGCTCCACATCTGTAAAGCCTACCTTGGCCACTTCCATCTTATTTCGATCTACATTAATTTGGATCTCTCTTTCAGGAGCTCCAACAAGATCTATCCTGCTTATTTCGGAGAGTTCTTCAATCTTGTTTTTAAGTTGATCAGCAAATTCTCCAAGTTTCACAGCATCGTAATCACCGCTTACATTCACTGCCATGATAGGCAGTTCTGATAAGCTGATCTCTTGTACTACTGGTTCTTGTGTAAGGTCTTTTGGGAGATCTTTTTTTGCTTTATCAACAGCATCACGCATTTTTTGTAATGCGATATCGGTTTTAACAGCGGTGCTAAACTCCACAATAACTGCTGAGAAATCTTGTAGTGAATTACTTGTGATTTTATTGATCTTAACTCCTGTTATTCCTTTGAGTTGTTTCTCAATAGGTCTAGTAACAAGATTTTCTATATCCTTTGGCGAGTTACCTACATATACTGTTTGCACATATATGGTTGGTAGTGCAACGTCGGGGAACTGCTCTTTAGGCAATGAAACGAAGAGTGAAATACCCCAAAGTGAAATGATTAATGTGATGAGGTAAATAGCAGTCTTATTTTTTATCGCCCAATCGGTTGGCCCAAATGTTTTTATATTCTTTAGCAATTCCGAGATTGGCTTATTGTTTGATGGATTTTCCATATTTTCTTTTTAGTCTACTTTAGTCCTGACGAAATTTAATTGGTAATTGCAGTTTTGATAAGTTGTCCTTCATAAAGTCCTTGGAACCCTTTACTCACGATTTTATCGCCAGTATCAAGTCCTGATTTAACTTCTATTAATTCATCATAAAATTCACCAATTTGAATAGATTTCTTTCTCGCTATGGTTTTGCCATTTTCTTCTGAAAGGATATATACGAATTTTCCTTTTTCATCTGTTTGTACAGTTTCAACTGGAACTACGATGGTATTTTTTGATTCATGATCCAGTAGTTTTATAATGGCTACTTGATTTGGCTTGATGCTAGCGCTGCCTGGTAATTTGCTTTCAGCTATAAAGCTTCGCGATGTCACGTTTATCGATTCGCTTACTAAACTAATTTGTGAATTAAAGGATTGATTAATGTCCGGCACGGTAATAATAGCGGCCATTCCTTTATGGACTTTAGAAACATAATTTTCTGGAACATCAACCATGGCTTTCATTGATGTAGGATTGACAATCGTAATTCCTGCCATTGGAGAGCCTACAAAGGTTTCTCCAACTCGTATAGTTACATTATCTACAATTCCCGAAACCTCAGAAATCACATTGGTCGTGCTTAGTTGTTCTTTTACAATATCGAGTTGCTTTTCAAGGCTTTCAACATTATTCTTTGCGGATAAGAATTGAATTTCGGTTCCAATTCCATCTTTCCAAAGATTTTCTTGCCTGCTAAAAATATTTTTGGCGAAAGAAAGCTGATTCTCAACTTGCTTGATGTTTTGTTGAACAATACCATCTTCAAGTTTCATGAGTAATTGGCCTTTTTTTACTTTGTCGCCTAGTTTTACAAATAGTTCTTTTACTTGTCCACCCATTCCTCTAGGTGTCACATAATATATATTTTCGGTACTGATTTTCCCTTGCAATTCTATATAATGGGAAAAGTTTTGTTTGGTTAATGTTTGAATTTCAACCAGCTTCATTTTTTCATTTTTAGCTGACGTATCAATTTTACTAATTTCATCTTCCAATGAACTTATCTTGGCCGTAAGGGCGTCTCTCTCCTTAGTTATTTTAGCTAGTTCAGCTTTTTTATTCGATAGATCACCTTTTTCTTCTTTGTTCCCAGAACAAGCTGCTAGAAGGATAATGCTGCAGAGTATTAAAAAATGTTTCATATTGATGGTTTAAACTTTTTATTATAATTTTCCAAGTGCTTTTGTATAGGATATTTTTGCGCTTACCGCATCGAATAAGGATTGAAAATAATTAGCTTCAGCAGATTCTAAATCTTGCTGTGTTTGTAATAGCTCAAAACTTGATCCAAGGCCTTGCTCATATTTTTTCTTTGTAGAATTATACACGCGTTCGGCAAGTTGAACATTTCTCTCTTGGGTATCTAGTGTAGATAACGCATTTCTAAAGCCTACGTTTGCTGCATTGAGTTGTAGATCAATAACTCGTTGAAAGTTTTCAATAGTGTTGGTTGTTTTTTGTAGACTCAAATTTGCTTGACGTATGCGATTTGCTTTCTGTCCACCATCAATAATTGGAATATTAAGGTTTAACCCCCATAGCGATGACTTGTACCATTTTTTGCTAAAATCAAAAACATCGAAGTTTGATCGCAGAGCACTTTTGCTGTAACTGAAGTAAGTTGAAACAGTAGGCAAATACGCTAGCTTGTATCTTTTCAAATCTAGTTTTAATAGGTCTTTCGAAACATTCAACAGCTCAATTTCTTTTCTATCCGTGTAGTTGAAATTACTCATTTCAAGTAGTCCTTTTTTTACAAGGTCCACCGATAAGGAGTCTGATAAAACAAGGGTGTCTTTTTGATTGATGGCTAGTGCATACTTAAGTGCCCCATATCCAATTTCTATTAGGTTTCCAATTTGGGTGGAGGTTGTAGTTAAGTTGTTTAAGCCAACTTGTGTTTTATCTAAATCCAGGTGTTCAATAAACCCATTTTTATATAATTTTTCTTGATCGCTTTTTAATTTCTCAAGTCGTTTGATGCTTGCGTCTAGATAGTATTTTCTTTTTTCAGCTACCAAGACACTGTAGTATGACCTATATACATTGCCCTTTATAGAGTCCTCCATCACTTTGATGCTCGCTTCTGTAAGATCCACCGCTTTCTTTCTTGCTTGGATAGCAATAAATAAATCCGGTTGAAATAGAAGTTGTTGAAATTGAACTCCTGCCGAAGTCTGCCATGGTACACCGAATTGTGCTGGAAAAAATTCTGGAGGGGCAGTAGGTCTAGTTATTGCATTACCACTTCCATCTTTTATGCCCTTATCGATTAGAACTTGATAGACAGATGGAGAAATAAAGTCGGGTAGAAGTGTTACTGGAATACTGAAGAAGTGTTGCATTTGAACACTGCTGCTTACTTGGGGCATGGCTTGAGCTAAGTATTCTTTATTTCTTGCAATTTGAATCTCTTTGTCTAGCTTGAGATTTTTAATATCAGTCACATTTTTTAATGCTAATTCAGCTGCCTGATTTGCAGTAAGCTTGTACATTTCTTGTGTTTTCCCGGGCGATGCATTCAATAAAATAAGTCCTGTAATGATGAATATCCAACGTGTCATATAGCTGTTTTTAAATTCCATTATTAGTTGCTTTCTTCTTATACTCAATAATTAATTTGTATCCCTTCTCTGTGGCAACACCATATAAGAAATGTTCTATAATTTCTAGTGTAACGTCAAGCATATTAAAGTGATCGGCAGGGAATGTTTCATTATTAAAAGCAAGCATCATTGATTCCAATCTAAATCTTGATAGGATTTCAATTTTAATATCTGATCTATAGAGTTCTTCTTGAACTCCTTTTACAAGATTTTTTGTTATAATTTCTAGCAGGAAGGTATTTCTGTACCGCATGAATTTTTCGAAGGAACGATAGTGGTATTTTTGAAGATCAAACAATACCATGGGATTCATGTTTCGCAGTTGGAGTCCAATCATCTCCATGGTTCTAAAAATCTCATCGATTGCATTGGCTGATAATTGGCAGCATGTAATGCAATCAGATTCAAGTTGATGAATGTCAGCATCTATGATATTGTCTACCAATTCATCTTTATCTGTGAAAAGCTGGTAGATTGTTTTTTTAGACATCCCCAGGTGGCTAGCAATATCATCCATGGAGACTGAGCGTATGCCCAGTCGCATGAAAAGTATTTTAGCCTCTTGAATGATTCGTTCTTTGTTATCCATGATAGAATTCGCGCCGCAAAACTAAGGAAACTTTAATTGGATAAAAAGTTTCCATTCAATAAAAAATTAAGTTTTTATATAAATGGTCATTTTTGGGGATAAATCTGTCATTTTTGGAGTGATTTCTGTCTAAATATCGCTTTTTTCCTTTTTTTCGGCGTACCTCGTTGGTGTATATTTGACTTAAATTATAACCATGGGACAATTTTTCCGACCATCTAGGATATTGAATCTGTTTTTTCAGGGGCTGATTATTTTAGCCCCAATTGTCATTACGGCATGGGCTGTAATTTCTCTTTTTAAATTTATCGACGGGATATTGCCCAATCTTTTACATGTATTATTTCCCGATTTGGTGAAGTTGGATGCGTTTGGTTCTCCTGAAAAAATACCTGGTTTAGGATTTTTAGTAGTGATATGCATTGTGCTTTTAGTAGGGTATATTTCTTCCTCTTTCATCGTTGCCAAGTTGGTGGAATGGTTTGATATGATATTGGAGCGCACACCTGGGGTTAAGATTATTTACTCTACTGTAAAAGATCTTATGGAAGCGTTTGCAGGCAACAAGCGAAAATTCAATAGAGCTGTATTGGTGTCTATCGAATCCCCTGATGTATGGCGAATTGGATTTGTTACACAATCAGACGCATCTGCATTTGGGCTGACTGATTATGTTACGGTGTACTTACCACATTCTTATGCTTTTTCAGGCATATTATTTTTTGTTAAAAAAGATCGAGTCCGCTTACTCGATGGTGTTAGTTCTGCTGATGTGATGAAATTTGCTATTTCAGGTGGTGTTGCTGATTTTGCTGCCCATACAGCCTTGGAGGGAGATTCAGGTGTTAAGGGATAGGGCCTTATTGATTATTCTGCTTTTCTTGGCTATCCCATATCATGCTTTTTGTTGGGGATTTTTTGCTCACAAGCAGATAAATTACGATGCAGTTTTTTTGTTGCCACCTGCAATGATTTCTTTTTATAAACAGAACATCGATTTTTTAGCAGAACACGCTATAGATCCAGATAAGCGCAGGTATGCCATTCCAGAAGAAGGGCCAAGACACTATATTGATATGGATCAATACGGGAGTTTTCCATTTGATAATTTACCACAACATTGGGGTGACGCTATCCAACACTATTCTGAGGATACTCTTATTGCTCATGGCATAGCACCTTGGTGGATAAGTAGCATGCAGGTTCGATTAAAAAAGGCATTTGAAGTAAAAAACCCAGAATCAATTCTGAAATTGTCAGCTGAAATCGGTCACTATATTGCAGACATTCATGTGCCACTGCATACTAGTAGCAACCATAATGGACAAAAAACAGACCAAGTAGGTATTCATGGATTTTGGGAGAGTAGGTTGCCGGAATTGTTTGCACAACAGCAGTATGACTTAATCAATGGTAAGGCACAATACATTGAGAATCCCATTCAGTATATATGGCAAAGGGTTTATGAAAGTGCATTAGCATCTGATAGCGTGTTGGCTTTGGAAAAAAATCTTGCTAATTCTACTCCATCTGACCTGCGATTCGCATTTGAGAGGAGAAATGGCATGATTGTTAAGCAATACTCCAGTACCTATGCTACATTGTACCATACGAAATTACACGGCATGGTTGAAAGAAGAATGAAGAGTTCGATATTCACGGTAGCTAGTTTTTGGTATACAGCATGGGTTGATGCAGGACAGCCGGATTTACACCACTTGGGGAAAGTTAGTTTAAGCTCAGAGACCCTTATAGACCAAAAGTTGTTACAATCTTCATGGTTAGGTGCTAAGATCATGGGCCGCTCTTGTTCAAATTGAGTATCTTTAGACCCTCAAATTATACATTGTTTTAAGCATTATTATCATGAAGCATAATTTCAATGCAGGTCCAAGTATTTTACCAAAGGAAGTTTTTGAAGAAGCCAGTAGGGCAATTGTAGACTTTAATAATACCGGTCTTTCTATTCTTGAAATTGGCCATAGGACACCCCTTTTTGAGGCTGTGATGGATGAAGCTGTTTCTTTGGTTAAGGAACTCATGAAGCTTAGTGCCGATAAAGAGGTTTTGCTTCTACATGGTGGGGCATCAACTCAATTCTTTCAATTACCTATGAATTTTTTATCTCAAGAAAAAAAAGCCGCCTATCTTGATTGTGGCGTTTGGGGCACAAAAGCGATTAAAGAAGCAAAGCTTTTTGGGCAAGTTCATGTGGTGGGATCATCTAGTGATAAGAATTATACATATATCCCTCATGGATATGATGTACCAAATGACGCAGCCTATTTTCATTATACTACGAACAATACTATTGAAGGAACGCAGATGCATTCAATTCCGCAGTGTAATGTGCCATTGATTGCAGACATGAGTAGTGATATTTTAAGTAGGGACCTAGACTTTAATCAATTTGATTTCATATACGCAGGTGCACAAAAAAACATTGGTGCTGCAGGTGTAAATTTGGTTGTAGTGGATAAGAATTTTTTGCTCAAGGCAAATCAACATCTTCCTTCAATGATGGACTATCGTATTCATGTGGCAAATGGGTCCATGTTAAATACACCTCCAGTATTTGCTATTTATGTTT
>CAMCBE010000022.1 GCA_945872805.1 Chitinophaga pinensis
TGTTGCCTCAAAAAACCTTACTCAATGGAACTTCGGGCCAACTCCAAGTGGATGTTCATTCCTTCAAGATAACTTGAGCATCATCACAAGTAACAACGGTTTTTCATATAGGCCTGATGATTTTGGTGATATTTATAACACAGCTGCAAACATAAACGTTTCAGGAAATGCATTTTCTGAAGTTGGAATTATAACCACTACAGCAGATAAAGATATTTTTAGATTTGACTTATTAAAATCAGGAAAAATAAAATTAAACATTGAACCATATAGTGTTGGAGAAGCATATAGCGGTGCAAACCTTGACATTAGAGTTGAATTGCAAGATGCAAAGGGTACAAAAATAAATACCTATGATATTGCAGATTCATTGAATGTTAGACTTGATACATCGTTAAGTGCAGGTACTTACTACCTTGTTGTTGATGGAACAGGAAATATTAATACTGAAAATGACTATGGAAGCTTAGGAGAATATAGCATTACTGGAATCTACAATGACGCAACAGTAAATACAAGTCCTGGAAATGGAACTGGCACCACAATAAACCCAGCGTTAGGAAGTCTTATTACTGGCGAAAGAATTAAAATAGGCAACAAGTTGAATTGGAAAAATGACTTTGTAAAAACTGGTGAAGCCATAACAGTTCTTTATACAACAGAAGGCAAAGCAGAATTCAAAGAATTAAGTAGACCTGATGCTGCCGCACTTAGTTATATTCATCAGATTTCTAGCCCGGGAGTTTTCATCTATAAACTGAAAATAATTGAACCTAGCGGTAGTGTTCGATTCAGCAATACCGTAACGATAGATGCAAAATCAACTATCAGCATATTTAAAATAATCAAACAAGCACAACAACCCGTAGTGATAAATGCGACGCAAGCATACGAATACAAAGTAGTTGACAACTCAGGTCGTATTATTCAAGTTGGAAAAGCAGCACCTGGAACAAAGTCAATTGACATAAGAAACTACCCCGCTGGTATATATAATTTAAAACTTAGTAATGTGAATGAACAACGCGTAGAAAAGTTCATTAACGGATAAACTCTCTTTTCATTGATCGGTAATAAATGGTAGGTATGGTGGCTTCCCTTGAAAAAGGTGAAGCCATCTGCCATTTAAGGCAGTCCCTAATGAACTGGTTCTGCTTATCTTTGCATTATGGCAGACAAGCAAATAAGAGTACGATTCGCCCCAAGTCCAACTGGCGGACTTCACCTTGGGGGAGTAAGAACAGCATTGTTCAATTATTTATTCGCAAGAAAGCATGGCGGGAAATTCGTTCTTCGTATTGAAGATACTGATCAAGGCAGATACGTTCAAGGGGCCGAAGAGTATATACTTAACTGTCTATCCTGGTGCGGAATATCACCTGATGAAGGGCCCCATAAGCAAGGAGAATTTGGGCCTTACCGTCAAAGTGAACGCAAAACCCGATATCTCTCATATGCTAAAAAATTAGTTCAGCTGGACTATGCATATTATGCATTTGATACTCCAGAAGAATTAGACCTGATGCGTGAGAAATTCAAATCACTCACCAACCCTTCACCACAATACAATGCTATAACGCGTACTCAAATGAAAAACTCCCTCACGCTTACTGAAGATGAGGTAACAAAAAACATAGACAATGGAGTTCCGTTTGTGATTCGTATAAAAATACCTGCCGCACAAAATATTGTATTGAATGATATGATTCGCGGAGAAGTGATTTTTAATTCCGATGAAGTAGATGACAAAGTTCTACTTAAAGCAGATGGCATGCCAACCTACCACCTTGCTGTTGTAGTAGATGACTACGAAATGGAAATTAGTCATGCCTTTCGAGGAGAAGAATGGCTCCCCTCTGCTCCTGTTCACATTTTATTATGGGAATACCTTGGCTGGAAAACTCATATGCCACAATGGGCTCATTTCCCATTGATCTTAAAACCAGACGGTAAAGGAAAATTAAGTAAACGTGATGGAGATCGATTAGGATTTCCTGTTTATGCTATGGATTGGACAGATCCTAAGTCTGGTGAAATTACCAAAGGATTCAAAGAGATGGGATTTCTCCCAGAGGCATTTATCAACTTACTAGCATTGCTTGGATGGAATGATGGTAGCAGTCAAGAAATATTTGAAATAGCAGAACTCGCAGAAAAGTTCAGCATAGAACGCATCCATAAAGGAGGTGCGAAATTTGACTTCGAAAAAGCAAAATGGTTCAACGGTGAATGGATAAAAAGAAGCAGCTCAATCGAGTTATTGCCGTTGGTGAAAAAAGTATTGGAGACTAATGAGATCAATTCATCCGATGAAAAAATAGTATCACTTATTCCGTTAGTAAAGGATAGATGCCAACTGCTTAATGATTTCTATACGCAACTTGCCTACTTTTTTCAAGATCCACACGAAATTGATATAAATGCTATTAAAGCAAAATGGGATGATGCTAAAACAACCTTTTTAAGGGAATGGATTGAAGAATTAAAAAACACGTTGAAATGGACTCCGTTAAATTTAGAAGATTCATTCAAACATGCTATTGCCTCCAAGCAATTGAAAGCAGGAGAACTTCAATTACCCCTTCGCATTATGCTAGTAGGTGGTAAGTTTGGCCCTCCGGTATTTGACATTGCGAGTTTGATTGGTAAAGATTCGACCATTAGAAGAATTGAACATAGTTTAACGCTCCTAAACTAAAACGTTATCATGCCTAATCAACCACATAAAAGACCTATTCGCATTTTAGTTGCAAAAGTTGGACTAGACGGACATGATCGCGGAGCAAAGGTTATAGCCACTTCGTTGAGAGATGCAGGCATGGAGGTTATTTATACAGGACTCAGACAAACCCCCCAAATGGTTGTAGATACAGCTCTTCAAGAAGATGTTGATGCTATTGGAGTTAGCATTCTCTCTGGTGCTCATATGACTGTATTCCCGAAAATTATCAAGCTCATGCAAGAAAAGAAAATGAATGATGTGTTGCTTACCGGTGGTGGAATTATTCCTGAAAAAGACCGAATAACCTTGGAGGAATTAGGTGTTGGAACGCTATTCCCTCCAGGTACCCCTTCATCAGAAATCGTCGCATACATAAAACAGTGGGTGACTGTAAACAGATCATTTTAAATTTATGATACAAAGTAATAGTGTTTTACAAAATCTAACCGATGGATTGATGACCATAACCATCAATAGGCAAGAAAAATTGAACGCACTCAATAATGAAGTGTTAAGTGAGATTGAAAAAATAATTGACCTAGTAAATAACCATTCAGAAATAAGGGGAGCAATTATAACGGGTGCAGGCGATAAAGCCTTTGTTGCAGGAGCCGATATTAGTGAGTTTCTAAACGCCCCAAATGATCAAGGCATAGAACTATCTAAAAAAGGGCAAGCCATATTTTTAAAAATAGAACAGAGTAAAAAACCAATTATTGCCGCTGTAAATGGTTATGCATTAGGTGGCGGATGCGAACTCGCATTATCATGCCACTTTAGGATAGCATCTGAACAAGCAAAATTTGGACAACCAGAAATCAATCTTGGCATCATACCTGGATATGGGGGCACCCAGCGACTTCCTCGACTGATTGGAAAAGGAAGGGCAATGGAAATGATGATGACGGGCGAATTAATAAATGCAGAAGATGCTTACAGAGTAGGACTTGTAAATACAATTTGCAAACCAGAAGAACTTTTACATACAGCAGAAGTTAAAATGAGGACTATATTAAGCAAACCTAAATTTGCTTTAGAACAACTGATAAAATCAACAAACGCAAGTGATGGTGAGCAAAAAATTGGTTATCAAACTGAAGCAAATGCGTTTGGTGAATGTTTTTCAAGCGACGAGAAGACAGAAGGGGTAACCGCATTCCTTGAAAAAAGAAAACCGAATTTCAAATGATAGTAAACTGAATAAAAAAAGAGAATCACTAACTTTGTACACTCAAAACAAATTCATGGAATACAGGATTGAAAAAGACACAATGGGCGAAGTGAACGTACCTGCAAATGCATATTATGGTGCTCAAACTCAACGAAGCATTGATAATTTTAAAATTGCCCAAGACATCAATAAGATGCCAAAAGAAATTATTCATGCCTTTGCATACTTAAAAAAAGCTGCAGCTATAACCAACTTTGAGGCAGGTGTATTATCATCAGAGAAATCTGTCCTAATTGGAATTGTATGTGATGAAATTTTAGAGAATAAAATCGAAAATGCTTTCCCTCTAGTTGTTTGGCAAACAGGCAGCGGTACACAAAGCAATATGAATGTCAATGAAGTTGTTGCTTATAGAGGGCATGTTATAAACGGAGGAAATCTAACAGACAAAGAAAAATTTCTCCACCCAAATGACGATGTCAATAAATCACAATCTTCGAATGATACATTTCCAACTGCAATGCATATTGCTGCATACAAAATACTTATCGAAGTAACGATCCCTGGACTAGAAAAATTAAGAAATACTCTAGCAGCAAAAAGCTTGGCCTACATGTACGTGGTGAAAATTGGTCGAACACATTTCATGGATGCTACCCCATTAACTGTTGGTCAAGAATTTAGCGGCTATGTGTCGCAGCTTGACCATGGACTAAGAGCTATTCGTAACACGTTGGCACACCTGTCTGAACTAGCGTTAGGTGGCACAGCTGTTGGAACAGGAATCAACACCCCAGATGGTTATGCTGAAAATGTAGCTAAGCATATTGCATTATTAACTGGATTACCATTCATTACAGCAGAAAATAAATTTGAGGCGCTTGCTGCCCATGATGCAATCGTTGAAGCACATGGTGCATTAAAAACAGTGGCAGTTAGTCTAATGAAAATCGCCAATGATATTCGCATGTTATCCTCAGGTCCTAGAAGTGGCATAGGAGAAATTTTTATACCAGACAATGAACCGGGATCATCCATTATGCCAGGCAAGGTAAACCCTACACAATGCGAAGCCTTAACGATGATTGCAGCTCAAGTAATGGGCAATGATGTAGCTATAAACATAGGAGGCGCCACTGGTCATTTCGAACTTAACGTGTTTAAGCCGATGATGATATATAACTTCTTGCATAGTGCACGATTAATTGGAGATGGATGCGAGAGCTTCAACGAAAAATGCGCAATTGGAATTGAACCATTGTATGCTAATATCGACAAGCACTTGAATAACTCACTCATGCTGGTAACGGCACTGAACACTAAAATAGGCTACTACAAAGCGGCTGAAATTGCACAAAAAGCACACAAGGAGGGCACTACACTTAAAGAAATGGCTGTGAAGCTTGGGTATTTAACTGAAGCTGAATTCGATGAGTGGGTTATCCCTAAAAATATGGTTGGGAAAATCAGTTGATATATAAATACCTTGGCCATTTTGTAATTGATCGAAACGTATACGATTGATTCTATCCCAAATCAATTTCTGTATTATCGCCAATATTCAAAGTGCGAGTTTCTCCTTTAATCTCGGTATCACAACCGATTAAGGAATCATTCAAGACAACATCGTACAACTTAGAAAACGAGCCAACAATTGAATCTTTCACAATAGAATATTCTATAATTGATTTTTCGCCAATTGAAACGTTGGGGCCAATAATTGCATTCTTTATAGAACATCCTTGGGCAATGCTTACCGGAGGAATAATGATGGTGTTTTCAAAAACATGTTCATCGCTGATATCACCACCCCATTTTTTTAATAACGTAGCATTGCTTTCTAACAAGGTTTCCTTTTTGCCACAATCGAACCAGTTTGAAACTTTAAATGCCTTGAACTGAGTCCCCTTTGCTACCATACAATCAAGCGCTGATGTAAGGTTCAACTCCTCGAATGTGTCAGTTTCAGCCGAAACCAAGGTCTCTAAACAATCAAATAGCAACTCCGATTCGGCTACTTTATAAATTCCAACCAAGGCATTATTCGATTTTGGAATCTGGGGTTTTTCAATCAACCGAGTAACGTTATTTTCTTCATCTGTTTCAGCGACACCAAAATCACGCGGATCGTCTACCCTTTTTACGCCTAATACGGATCCCCCAATAGATAAAAAATCAGTAACATTATATTCACAAATAGTATCCCCCAATATAATAATCATTTCATCACCACCCACCTCTTCCTTACATAAATAAACAGCATGACCCAAGCCTCTTCTCTCATTCTGCTGAATAATCACAATATTCAGATTGGGATAATGTGCCTTGGCGTAGTCTTGTATTTTATCGCCAAGGTATCCCACCACAAGAATGAATTCAGTTACTCCTGCGTCTACTAATTGATCAATAATAATACTCAATATTGTTTTTCCTGCAAGCGGAATCAACGCTTTAGGTTGTGTATAGGTATGAGGACGTAATTTTGTTCCGGCACCTGCAACAGGGATAATTGCTTTCATTCTTTTCGATTAACTTTTGTGAATTTAGGAAAAAAAATAGGGAGTTTGTCTAGACTAGGATGAAAAGATGAATTCAATTTGTATTACTCAATGTTGGCTTGCAATCAACAAATTTAAATCGGTATATTTTAAGTTGAATCGTTGGCTAAGATGAAAATTTGTGAGTGCCCCCTTAAAAAGGTATACTCCGTTTCGGATATTTAATTGATGCCAAATTAATTTTTCCAAACCACCTTCATCACTAATTTTTAACAACAGAGGCATCAATACATTACTTATTGCTTGCGATGCAGTTCGAGCAAATCCTGAAGGAATATTTGGCACACCGTAATGTATAACGCCAAATTTTGTAATAATAGGCATCTCATGAGAAGTAACTTCAGATGTCTCAAAACAACCACCCCTATCGATACTCACATCCACAATAACACTACCAGGCCTCATCATAGAAACCATTTCTTCTGACACAACCACAGGTGTTCTTCCACTTGCTGAAGTTAAGGCTCCAACTGCAACATCGCAGGTCTTAAGTTGTTTGGCTAGAATTTTTGGCTCCAATACTGAAGTCCACAAACGAACACCAATATTATTTTGAAGGCGCTTTAATTTATAAATATTATTATCAAACACCTTAACACTTGCACCAACCGCTAAGGCAGTGCGAGCAGCATACTCTCCAACAATTCCTGCACCAATAATAATAACTTTAGTAGGAGGTATTCCCGATATGCCTCCTAGCAAAACACCTTTCCCACTATTTACACTACCTAAATATTGACCTGCAATTAACATCACTGCACTGCCTGCTATCTCACTCATACTCCGTACAATTGGATTATGACCAGATTCATCCTTCAGGTTTTCAAATGAAAGGGCCGTAATTTTCTTTTCCATCATCTTTTCCAGAATATGGGTTTTCATCACGGGAAGATGAATTGGAGAAATAATGGTTTGCCCTGGAGTCAATAATGGCAACTCCACATCTGAAACAGGTGCCGACTTTACAATTAAATCATTTTTAAACAGCTCCTTTTTATCATGAATAATTAAAGCTCCAGCCTCAGCGTAATCATTATCTGAAAAATGAGAGCCTTCTCCAGCTTTATATTCTACGGCAACCCGATGACCATTTGAGACAAGAACTCCTACTGCATCGGGCGTAAGAGCAATCCTATTTTCCTGAAAGGCATTTTCTTTTGGGATAGCAATAGACAACGATGCTGCGGATGGCTTTATGTCCAATGTTTCCGCTAATGTCTCATAACTAAAACCTGAACTAATATATGGTTGCTTGGGGTTCATTGTCCTAAATCTAATAGTAAATTAATCATTTTTTATGGATGCAACACGAATTGTCCTACTCGCTTCTCCATCATAATCAAGTCGAATTTTAATGAACTCATCAGGAAATATGGATGGAACACGTTGAGGCCATTCTACAAAACAACGTTTCCCGCTATATAGGCATTCTTCAATACCTGCTCGTCTTGCCTCATCTTCATCTTCCATCCTATAAAGATCTATGTGAAAAAGGCTAGAATTCAAGCCTTCAAGCAAGTAAGCGTATTCATTTATAATTGCGAATGTAGGACTACTCACAGGATCAGTAACACCAAGTTGCTTACACAACTCACTGATTAAGGTAGTTTTCCCTGCCCCCATTTCACCCTCAAAGGCCCACACCTTGATTCCTGCAGCTACTGCTATTAACTCAGCCGCAAGAGTTGGCAAATCACTTAAACCATACTGTCTCTCTAGTACTACCATCGTAATGCGAAGATAATGTGATTCATGAAGAGGTAAAGCATACTCAAGTTAATACTATTAATTACCTAAAAAAGCATTGTCAATAATGCTTTTTTACATTTTCAAGGAGAGGAAATGCTGGTATATTCAGTAAATTTACATTATGGAGAAAATACAATGGAAAGTTGGTGGAATGACCTGTGGCAATTGCGCACTCACCATCAACAAGTTTCTCGAAAAACAAGGCATGCAAAACATCAAGGTAAATCCGATTGATGGTGATGTATCCTTTGAAATAGTCGAAAACATTGCTCCAAGTTCCCTAGTAAAAGGGATTCATGATCTTGGCTATGAAGTCATTAAGCAAAATAATATTGAGACTCCTAAAAAAAGAAAAATTCTTTCTACACATGTTGAACGATTCTTTTTTTGTTTGCCTTTTACCTTAACCCTTATGCTTCACATGTTGGAACGGTGGATACATATCCATTGGCTTATGAATCCGTGGATTCAACTTGCCATCTGTATCCCTGTATATGTTGTTGGAATGGCATACTTCGGAAAGAGTGCAATAAAAAGTTTGAAAAATGGCATCCCAAACATGAATGTTCTAATTACCATTGGAGCCTCAGCAGCATTCATCTATAGTCTTATCGGATCATTCATTGGCCAAGCAGAAGGCTTTCTATTTTACGAAACTGCTGCTACGATCATTACGCTAGTATTTTTAGGCAACTACCTGGAAGAGGCATCAATCAATTCTACCCAAACTGCCTTAAAAGCCTTGGTGCGATCTCAGAAAGTCATGGCAAACATGATTGCATTTGATGAAAATCATCAAGAAGTCATCTTCCCCATTGAAAATACTCAACTTAAGGTTGGCGATTTGATTTTGATTAGAACAGGTGAACAAGTGCCAATCGATTGTAAAATTTTATGGGGAGAAGGACATGTAAATGAGGCCTTACTTACAGGAGAAAGTGCTCCAATACATAAATTTCAGAAAGACAAACTCATAGGTGGGAGCATCATTGAGTCAGGACAAATCAAAGCTCAAGTCACTGCAGTTGGAGACGATACGGTATTGTCTGGAATTTTAAATTTAGTTAAACAAGCACAGGGTGAAAAACCCCCCATACAAAACTTAGCAGATAAAATTAGCGCCATATTTGTTCCAGTGGTTTTGGGAATTGGTCTAATCACATTTATCGCAAATTATATTTACCTGGATGAATTCACTCCTGCGCTAATGAGGAGTATTGCAGTACTGGTAATTGCCTGTCCATGTGCCATGGGATTAGCCACACCAGCTGCTATCGCTGTTGGACTTGGTCGTGCTGCCCGATCTGGCATCCTCTTTCGAAATGCTAAAAGCTTAGAAAATTTCCGCACAATCAAACAGGTTGTTTTTGATAAAACAGGGACACTTACTACCGGATCTTTTACCTTATCGGACCATAAAATATTCGATACAAATGAAGATGAATGGTCTAAAGTTGTGTATTCATTAGAAAAATATTCTACCCATCCAATCGCACAATGTATTACAAAAGCTTTCAGAACAAAAGAAGAACTAAAATGGCAAACTACCGAGGAAGTGAAAGGCATAGGCATGAAAGCAACTGATAAGGAAGGAAATGTCTATTGGGCTGGCTCATACAAAATTGCCAACGCGCTAACAGAAGAAAATAATCACAATGTATATATTCTAAAAAACGATACCCTTATAGGATGGATTGATGTGATTGATGAGATAAGGCCTGAAGCAAAAGAAATCATAGACTACCTAAAAAGCAAGCAGATAAAAACAATCCTACTCAGTGGAGACCGTAAAGAAAAGTGCGATAATCTAGCTGCATTACTTGGAATTGATGAAGTGAAATCCGAACAGAGCCCATCTGAAAAACTAGAAACAATAGCCGCTTTAAATGCAATGGTACCAACTGCGATGGTGGGTGATGGCATTAACGATGCTCCAGCCCTAGCTAAAGCTACAATAGGTATCTCTCTGAGTGATGCCTCCCAATTAGCTATACAGAGTGCACAAGTAGTATTGATGAATCAAGGCCTTAAAAAACTACCCCTTGCATTAGGCTTAGGAAAGAACACTTACCTAACTATCAAACAAAATCTATTTTGGGCGTTTTTCTACAACGTAATAGCCATTCCAATTGCAGCTTTTGGTTTTCTTACTCCAACCTTTGGAGCGTTAGTAATGGGGTTGAGTGATGTTGTACTAGCCATTAATTCTGTTAGATTGTTTTTTAAGAAAGTAATTTGATGCTAAAAAACTAAAATGACCCCAAAGGAAATCCTAAAAACATATTGGGGCCATGATTCATTTAGGCCATTACAAGAAGAAATTATTACTTCTATCTTAGACGGGAGGGATGCATTAGCAGTCCTACCAACTGGTGGAGGTAAATCAATTTGTTTTCAAGTACCGGCGTTAACGAAGCCGGGGTGCTGTCTAGTTATATCACCCCTTATTGCACTCATGGAAGACCAAGTGCAAAATTTACGAAATATGAATATCCCTGCAGCAGCTATTGTTTCCGGGATATCACATCATGAAATAGCTGAAATACTAAGAGCCGGACTTGATGATGAATTAAAATTCATTTATGTTTCACCAGAAAGACTAGAAGCAAGATCGTTTGTTGAACGAATTAGTCAATTACCCATAACCTTAATAGCGGTAGATGAAGCGCATTGCATTTCGCAATGGGGATATGACTTCAGACCTTCTTATCTCAATATTGCCAAAATAAGAGAACAGTTCGAACAGGTCCCCCTTATCGCACTAACTGCCTCTGCAACAGAATTGGTAAAAAAAGATATCATAGAAAAACTAAGGATGGAGAAAGCTGAAACTTTCATGACATCTTTTAACAGAAAAAACCTAATCTATCAGGCAGAATTTTGCTTAGACAAAATAAATAGAATCAAATCTATACTTGATACAGTTCATGGAAGTGGCATTATTTATTGCAAGACCAGAAGGAATACTAAAGAATTATCAGACTTACTCAATCAGCTGGGCATCAATTGCGATTACTATCATGCAGGGCTGAGCCAAGAGGCAAGAAAAGAAAAGCAAGAGAAATGGATTATTGGAACAACACGCATTATGATTTGCACCAATGCATTTGGAATGGGAATTGATAAATCCAATGTGCGCCTAGTAATTCATGCTGACATTCCAGATTGCCTAGAAAATTATTATCAAGAAGCCGGCAGAGCTGGAAGAGATGGGAATGAATCATATGCCATTTTGCTCTATAATGAAAGTGAATTAGCAGAATTAAAAAATCAACCAACAATCAGATTTCCCGAAATCAAGACAATTAGAACAGTCTATCAAGCGTTAGCAAATTATTTTCAAATACCAACAGGATTAGGTGCCAATGAGTCATTTGATTTTAACCTAGAAGACTTTACTAAAAAGTTCAAACTAACCATCAACGAAGTCATCTATTCCTTACAGGCGTTGAAACAAGAGCGGATTATTTCCTACATGGAGCAAGTCTTCAAGCCATCCTTAATTCAATTCACGTCTACTAAATCAGACCTGAATGAATTTGAAAAAAATAATCCAATCGGTGACGAAGTTATTAAATGTCTATTGAGAACGTACAGCGGAATTTTTGATATTCCAGTTCGAATTGATGAAATGCAGTTAGCCAGTATACTAAAAATGAATTATGCCTTTTTAATTACACAACTTGATTTTTTAAATAAAAATAATATCATTGAATATTCACCTCGAAGGGAAACCCCACAAATTGTTTATTTACAAAACAGAATAAAGACAGAGGAGCTTACCCTTAACTACGAAAATTACCTAAAAAGAAAGAACCAATTCATAGAAAGAATAAATGCAATGATTAACTATTGCAATTCGCAAACATGTAGATCTACTTATATTGGAAATTACTTTGGCGATTTGACAATAGTTGAATGTGACAAATGTGATAATTGTACT
>CAMCBE010000023.1 GCA_945872805.1 Chitinophaga pinensis
TTCTACAAGTTTCTGTCCACGGCTAGAAGCAATGTCATTAAGCTTTTTAATGCTAGCTATTTTTCCAGGTGTAATTTGATCCGGACTCAAAGAAGGGTTTCTACTTGCACGTGATTCAGGAGGAATACCATTTAAGTATTTATCCGTTAGCAGGCCTTGCGCAAGAGGCGAGAATGCAATGCATCCAACCATATTTTCTCCTAATACATCCAATAAACCCTCCTCAGGTGCTCTGACCAACATTGAATATTTAGGTTGATGAATTAGGCATGGTGTACCTAACTTTCTTAAGATATCAAATGCTTCTTGAGCTTGCTTTGGTGGATAGTTTGACAACCCCACATACAATGCCTTCCCCTGCCGAACAATTAAATCTAATGCGGTCATGGTTTCTTCAAGTGGCGTATTTGGATCAGGACGATGATGATAGAATATATCAACATAGTCAAGCTGCATACGTTTCAGACTTTGATCGAGACTTGAAACCAAATACTTTTTACTACCCCAATCTCCATATGGACCATCCCACATGGTATAACCAGCCTTAGTTGAAATAATCATCTCATCACGATAAGCCCCAAATCCTTTTTGCAAAATATCTCCAAAATTCGACTCTGCACTACCTGGAGGAGGACCATAGTTATTGGCTAAGTCGAAATGTGTAATACCTAAATCAAAGGCTGCATAAAGTATATTTTCATAGGTAGAACGAAGATCTACATGTCCAAAATTTTGCCAAAGCCCAAGTGAAATGGCCGGCAATACCAAACCACTATTTCCACACCTGCGGTAAGGCATCTTGGTATATCGAGCTGAATTTGCTTTGTATTCCATATCTATTTATATTAAAAGTTAAAGTGGAAAGGTATTTCAAGATTTTTAATTCCAGGATTCGTCTAAAACAATTCTCCTAAATTAACTGCAAAACCTCTCGAACAAGTAAATCTTTTTGCACATTCACAGCCTGAATTTTATTCGAATCATGGATAGGAAAATTAGCTTTGTTAGAATGATCAATCTGTTGAGCATTGATCGACAAACTACTTAGAGCGAAAATCCAAAACAGAACATGAAGTATTATTTACAATTACTGCGTATTAATGAGTTATTACCTGTTGCAGGTATCCAAGATCGTAATGTATAATCAGTGCAAATAATTGATTTCTGTCAAGTTTAACACAGATTCTAAAACAGTATACTAAAAAATCAAAGCTTTACCACTTGGCCACTCCTTACGCTTTCATCGCAAGCAAATGCAATGCGTAAACTATTCACCGCATCTTCAACATGGTCAGTAAGGTCTATGTCTTCATGTATTGCTTTCATGAAATAAGCCTGTTCACGATTACATAGTTCCTGATGATCCGGTTCATCGGTAAGATCAATCCATTCATCAGGCTTCGTAAATGCATTCTTATCATTCATATCAGCATGATGCAATCGCAAGGTTTCTGTTTTTGTATGGGCTTCAATGGATGATGACTTACCAGCTCCACCAGCGTCTTTAGCCACAATGGATACGCAGCCTTTTGGACCAATCACGTCTTTAACAAAAAAAGCAGTTTCGCTAATCATTGGTCCCCACCCTGCTTCATACCAACCTACTGAACCATCTTCAAAACGAATTTGAAGTTGCCCATAATTATAATTTCCAGCTGGAATTTCTTCGGTAAGGCGTGCACCTATCGCACTTACCTGAATGGGCTTTGATCTTACCATTTGGCACATCACATCAATATAATGTACGCCACAGTCAACTATTGGACTAAGGCTTTTCATTAGGTTACGATGTACATCCCACATATACCCTTGACTCTGTTGATTTAGGTTCATCCGCATAACCAATGGTTTCCCTAGTTGATGAGATAGTTCAATGAATTTTATCCAAGAAGGATGATGCCTTAGGATGTATCCTATAACTAATTTTTTACCCGCTTTTTTGGCAGCAGCAGCAACCCGTTCAGCACCTGCAACAGAATCTGCAATCGGCTTTTCCATGAATACATGACATCCTTTTTCAAATGACATGATGGCAAATTGCTCATGCGTATCAGGATAAGTAGAGATGCACACAGCATCTGGTGATGTCTTTTCAAGCGCTTCCCCAAAATCACTAAAAAGAGGATATCCCCCACCTAATTTTTCGTTCAGCACTTCCTTACTTTTTCCAGTAGAAACAATCCCACATATCTCAGAATTATCCATTTTACTATAGGCAATCGCATGAGAAGCGCCCATATTTCCACATCCTAAAACCAGAATACGCAGTTTTTTAGTTGAAGTCATTATATCAATTTTTGAAAATTATTTATTGTGACTAAAGTAAACATTAAATAAATATATACAAGTTGATCGTTAATCTTTTTAAATATTTGCCTTATAAAATTTTAGTTGAATCAAAATGAAAATAAACTATAATGCGCGCATTAGAAAGTATAAATGTTAATACCAAGGTCTAACAATATGACCTTACATGATTGGATGTAGCAAAACAAGCTTAACTCGAAAAAACTAATCAAATTTGCTCGAAGTATAGCGAAAAATTTCAATGTTGAAAAACTACACAAACCGGCATAGAAACGTTTATATCCTGCTTTGTATCCATGAGTAATCCACTGTTGTCATCAAAAGAAAAAACCTGCACTCTACTCTCAGTCTGACTTGCAACGAATACAAATTTACCACTTGGGTCGAAGCAGAAGTTTCTTGGCATGTCAGCAACAGGCTGATGACTTCTAGCCACTAACTTACCATCAGGTAGAATCTTAAACACAGCAAGATCATTAGAGGTAATGCGATTTGAGACCAACAGCCATTTCCCATTGGGAGAAATATGAATATCAGCACTTGCTTTGTCTTCCTTCGCCTTAGAGGTATCTGTTAAGATAGTTTGTATTTTCTTTAATTGATTTCCTGCAACACTAAATACATCAACTAATCCTTTTAATTCTGAAACCAAATACATTCGTGTTCCCGATTTATCAAACACTAGGTGTCTTGGTCCATTACCAGCATTGATTTTTATTTTCTTATATGTCACACTCACTGTACCATCTTTGCTGACTTTATGCTGATAAATATAATCTGTACCTAAATCTGAAACATAAAGAAATTTCTCGTCTGGCGATAAAACAACATTATGAGCATGTGGCTCCATTTGCCTTGATGTATTGATGCTTTTACCCGAATAGACAATATGCTGACTAATCGGCAATAATTCTCCCCCTTTTGTTTTGAACACACTTAAACTTCCACCGGTATAATTAGCGGTATAGACTGTTTGACTAGCTTTTCTATATGTCACAAAGCAAGGAGCAGCTCCAACTGTAGGGGTAGAATTCATTGATGAAAACACCCCTTTAGAGTTCTTATGATAAGATGTAATCTTTGCCTCACCTCCATTATCTTCAGAAACAGCATACATGTATTCTCCGGTTGGAGATACAGTCAAATACGATGCATTCTTATTTTTTAGCTGATACATTGGACTTGAAGCGCCAGTAATACCATTCACGTCGTATACTTCAATGCCTGGATTTCCGTTTGCCGTATAAGAACCCACTATAAGTTGATAATGAGTAGTATCATGTGTCATAGTGGAAAAAAGTGCATGAATAGAAATCAAGATGAATGAAATCATAAAAAATAATTTAGGAGCACTAAGTTAATCTTAATTCTTATTGAATTATCAAGAACCGATGAAGCAATGAGTATAAGAATAAGTTCCTAAAAAGCGTTGAATAAATTCGAGCTTAATCAGATATTTTTGATTTTCTATCCAATTGTAATTTATTAAATATGTACGAAGATTATCCTAAAAAGTACCATATAAAAAAGAGAGACGTTCAGCGTTTAGCGCAAAGCGGTCAGCGTAAAGCGTCTATCGTTTAAACAACTCCTTCCACCCTGCTTTCATAAAAGGGAACTGAGGCAATGTGTTTAGCAAATAAAACTCCTGAAAAATAGTTGACTCATTATCGAGAAAAGCAAATAAGCGTTTGATCTTATTATTCTTAAATAGTAAATAAAAAATACGTGAGCCCTTCACTTTTTTATGAAACAAAACATGCAATAACACTCGATCATACCAATTAAAGCGCTTACCAAAAACGCTTGATGTAATAAAAGGATTATCGCTATTCGCCAACTGATTCACAAGAGCTTCAACATGTTTTTGTATAAAATTGAATGTATAACCACTGGAAGGTTTTGTTTTACCACCTGCTGTCCCCAAATAAATTATTCTACCCTCTTGTTTAGGATAGGCATAATCTGTCATCGGTATAATTCCAAACTCCCTTTCCAATACAACATAATTGGAAATGTTAAGTTGCTCCTCTATATATTCCTTCAAAGCCGATTCATATAACTCATCATTCAAAAGACTATTTGTAAACAACGTGTACTCTACAAGCGCTTGTGTTGATGAAAATGGCATGACGTAAACAAACGTTGTTCCCTCTGCTTGACCTACTCTAAAATCCATCAACGTAGCTTCCTGGTCATTGAATGAAGGAGTAGCTGTTTCAATTATCCAGCCCTTGAAATGCTGTAGCATATAGAATTGATCAGGCTTAAGTACAGGCTTTTGAAACTCAATGCTATTAAAAGCATAGTCACCCAGATAAGATCCTTTCTCAGTAGCAACTTCTACCTCATTTTCTCTTTGTTGGAGGCGAATAACCTTATCGTAAATAATATCAATTTGACTAGAACCACTGATTCGCTCAAAACAATAATTGTAAAAATCAATCCCCCTAATCATCTTGTAATGATATGGCTTTAATTCCTTCAATGAAGAATAATCAACAGCATGGAACCAGGCCTTTCCCCATCTTCGATAAACTATTTCTTCAAACAACCCATTTTTCTTTTCCCAAAAACACCATGTTCGATCATTGGTATTTTTAGGATGTTGTTCGATCAATAAAATTCGCTTTTTCTTCAACGCATCTTTACGCAAAATCTGCATAATGAAGCTCAACCCTGCGCAACCACCGCCAGTAACAATATAATCGTATCGTGGAAGTGAATTAATAATAAAAAATGAAAAGTGAAATGTAAGTAGTGAAAATGCTAACTGCTATAATAAAGTCTTTCATCAAAATCCAATTTAAAAAAAGGCCCTAAAATTATTGAACTACTACGTTGAATTTATTGATCACCCATCTCTGGCGCATATGCCACTTTCTTCGAGGCCATCAGTTGCTTATCCCGACGAACTTTCTCCCAATATTTTTTGTGTACATACAACATTCCAAAACTCTCTCCTTCGTGCTTTTCCAAATGTTTATGATGCATTTTATGTGCCCATCGAATCGCCCTTACATAGGTGTTCTTACTGCGAGAGAACCACTTAAATCGCTGATGAATGATAACATCATGGATTAAGAAATAAGCGAACCCATAGGCCATGATACCAAAGCCAATACCGTGAAGCCACCATATATTATCCGAAAATCCAAACATAATACACAAGAAACTAGGCATAGCAAAAATGAAAAAAAATGCGTCATTTTTTTCAAAAAATCCGGGCTCAACCTGATGATGGTCCTTATGCAAAATCCAAAGAAATCCATGCATAACCCAGCGGTGTGCACACCAGGTAATCGCTTCCATAGTTAGAAAAACAAACAGAATTACTAAAATGTATAATACAGGAATCATTGGGTGTAAAGTTAAAACATTTATAAACAATTCCTTAAGCCTAAAGTTCACCAAAAAATGAGGGAATTGATAAAAATTAGATGTCCATATGATGGAAGTCACCTTTTTATCTTTTTGACGGGGGGTATTTGGAAGAAGCGAACTGTCCACTCTCTTTAAGAAAAGTTTTCTATTTGAAATCATCCATGATCACCAAATTCCGGTTTTTGTGGCGCATAAATAACCTTGAGGCAAGAGGAAATAGGCAAGAGGCAAAAGTGGGTTTTTTTATAAACCACTAACTATTGCCTCCTTGACTATTCCCTGTTTATTGTACTTTTGCGGCATAAAATCGATTTTATGCAAAAAGGTCCAGTTTCTCAATTCATTCAACACCATTACCGCCACTTCAATTCAGCTGCATTAGTAGATGCCGCCAAAGGATATGAACTCCACCTCACTGAAGGTGGAAAAATGATGGTCACCCTAGCAGGTGCCATGAGTACTGCTGAGTTAGGCATTTCACTTGCTGAAATGATCCGTCAGGGCAAAATTGATATCATTTCTTGTACGGGTGCAAACTTGGAAGAAGACATCATGAACCTTGTTGCCCATAGCCACTATAAAAGAGTGCCTAATTACCGCGACCTTACACCACAACAAGAATGGGAATTACTTGAAAAAGGACTTAATCGAGTTACCGATACCTGTATCCCAGAAGAAGAAGCCTTCCGTAGAATTCAAAAACATATTGTAAAACTTTGGAAAGATGCTGATGCAAAAAACGAACGCTATTTCCCACATGAATTCATGTACACATTATTGAATAGCGGTGTAATGAAAGCTGACTATGAAATAGACACGAAAGATAGCTGGATGATTGCTGCAGCAGAACGCAACCTTCCTATCATCGTAGGTGGATGGGAAGACAGCACAATGGGAAATATTTTCGCATCGTACATCATCAAAAATGAAATGAAAGCAACCACTATGAAAAGTGGTATTGAATACATGGTTTGGTTGGCTGATTGGTACCGTAAAAACAGTGGAGGCAAAGGAGTTGGTTTCTTTCAAATCGGTGGAGGAATTGCAGGCGACTTCCCTATTTGTGTTGTACCGATGATGTATCAAGATTTGGAATGGCATGATGTTCCGTTCTGGAGTTATTTTTGTCAGGTAAGTGATTCAACTACATCATATGGCTCATACTCTGGTGCAGTACCAAATGAAAAAATCACCTGGGGTAAACTTGATATCAATACACCAAAATTCATTGTAGAAAGTGATGCTACCATTGTAGCGCCATTGATATTTGCATATGTTCTTGGCTGGTAAATCAATTATCCAATAAACAGATCATCATGGCTTTTTTCTGCGAGCGTAAACAACAGAATGGTTGGGAAGAAGTTATTCTACGCGATGATGTTACTGGAGCGATAGCAACGATCATCCCTTCGGCTGGTGCTATCCTCAATAAATTTGAATTGCCACATAAAGGGGCTCTAATCAATATTATTGATGGATTCAAAGATGCAGCAGACTGGAAAGAAAATGTGACGAACGGACACAAGGGCACCAAGCTATCTCCATTTGTTTGTCGACTCTACAATTCAACCTATTCTTGGGAAGGACAACAATATACCACTGAGCGATTTAAATTGAGTGGGCATGCCATACACGGACTCTTGTACGATGTGCCACATGATATTATGATAGCCGAGTCCTCTGCGTTCATGGCTGAATGTAAATTTCTATATCGCTACAAAGGAACGGATCCTGGATATCCATTTGCATTTGATATGAATGTTCGTTATCGTTTAGAAGGTGGAAATCGATTAACCATAATTACTACTGTGCATAATAGAAGCGGAAGAAATATTCCGATGTCTGATGGCTGGCATCCCTACTTCAAACTGGGTGAATCGATTGATGCGGCATCCCTTCAAGTCAACTCCAAACAAGAAGTTCAATTCAATGATGCCTTATTTCCAACAGGTAAGATTATTAAAAATAAAAGATGGTTTACCGGATCATCATTAAAAGATGTTACGCTTGACAATTGCTTCTTGCTTGATATGAATCAACCAATGCCACATTGCACGCTTAGTGATGAAACACTTGGCTTAGCCTTGATGATTTATCCTGATCGGGCGTATCCTTATTTACAAATTTATACGCCACCCCATCGAAAGAGCATTGCCATTGAAAACCTTAGCTCTGCGCCTAATGCGTTTAATAATAAAATGGGACTTGTTGAACTCGGTCCAGAAGACAGCAAAGCCTTTCAAACCCAATTAAAGATTACTACTGTAGAAAAGAAGGAGGAGAAGAAAGGGTTTTGGAAAAGGTTGTTTGGATAGACGCTGAGTGCTGAACGCTGGACGCTTTACGCTGTTTCACTCTTGCCTATTGCCTATTGCCTCTGTACCTTTTTTTCGCTTGGCGCTGAACGCTTAGCGCTCTGTGCCTTCGTGCCTATGTCCCTTTTCGATTTCGCTTGACGCTGGACGCTTAGCGCTGTTTCACTCTTGCCTATTGCCTCTTCACTCTTGCCTAACTACCCCGCTCTCACCACATACACCTCCAACCACCGTGTAGTAAACCGTTTGCTTCTCATCTCTTGACGCATCTTCCAATTGCGTGTCAATCCGGAGGAAACATACTTCACCATATCATCACGCATGCTAAAATTTATATTATCCATTGCCTGCATAAGTGCTCTGTTCTGATTTTTTACGGCCACTGAAAAAAGATCGCCTTGCAATGCATCATCAGGAACAATACCGGTAAGCATCACACCTGCTTTTACATATTTTGTTCCGTTGCGATATAAGCTTTCTACTAAGGGTAATGCGATGCGGATAAGTTCACCTGTATCAGAAGTTGATCGCGTCATGGTGAAATAACGATGATGATGCTGCGGGTTGTATTCGTATGATGCGCCTTCTATTCCATTCGTTACAACAAACACATCAATGCCTGTTGCGGCGCCATACTGGCGCCGCAACTTCTCCGCAGCACGTGCTGCAAATGTAGCCACCGCTTCTTTCAGCGACGGTAAATCAAAAACGGGTTTACCAAACATGCGCGTAGTAGCAATCATCTTTTTTTTCTCCAATGGATCCTTCATCCTGATACAAGGTTCACCATTTAGTTCCCTTATCATGCGCACACCTACTACACCACCGAGATTCTTTCGAGCCCACTCCATCGGCATATGCTTCAATTGCCAAGCTGTATTGATACCATACTCTTCCTTCAATTTTCGCGCATACCGTCGACCAATACCCCAGAGATCTGACACATCCGTCATTTCCAATGCGGCTTGTACTTTATCAGCATCGTCCAATACCATGATGCAGCCAGTCTTCTTCTTATTTTTTTTCGACAACCGATTAGCGACCTTACTCAATACTTTCGATGATGCAATACCTACCGATACTGGAATGCCTGTCCACTGAAACACAACATCCCGCAAACGGACAGCAAAATCTTCCAATGCATTGAGTGGAAGATGATCGAGATTAATAAACGCCTCATCAACAGAATACACTTCAACACATCGGTAGGTAGCATCATCCGATAAGAAACGCAATGTATCCATCACGCGCATACTAAGATCTCCATAGAGATGATAGTTCGAAGAAAATACAGCCACATCATGTTTCTTAAGCAATTGCCTACTTTCAAACAATGGAGCGCCCATATCAATGCCTAGTGACTTTGCTTCATCCGAACGAGAGATGATACACCCATCGTTGTTGCTCAACACCACAACAGGTTTGTTGCTAAGATTAGGTCGGAATAGACGTTCGCAAGAACAATAAAAACTATTACAGTCGATGATGGCGAACATGGAAAAAGTTGAAGAGATGTGAGGTGTTAGACGTTAGGAGTTAGAGGTTGAGTTAGAGGTTAGGAGTTAGGAGTTAGAGGTGGAGCATTATCTATTATCTAATACCTAACCTCTAACATCTAACGTCTCACACCTCATGTATCACATACGTCACTACCCCCCAAACCGTAAATTCAGCATACGGATCAATATCAATGGGGGCAAGCTTTTTTGTTTCGGGCACGAGCCTAATCTTATTGAACTCCCGTTCAAATCTTCTGATCAACATATCACCATTCAACACAGCGATCACAATTTTACCACTCGTGGGTTTAATGCTCCGATCTACAATCACCATGTCTCCATCAAAAATACCCGCACCAATCATAGCCTCCCCGTTGACACGCATAAAAAATGTGGCTGGCTTATTACGAATCAACTGCTCGTTAAGATCCACACCCCGTTCAGCATGGTCGTCTGATGCGGCTCCGAATCCTGTTGCATTGGCCGTTTTAACTTGGTGCTGTGTATATGACTTGGTGCCATCATACGCGACTCCAAAAAAAGAATCTCCATCCATAAATACTAATTTATTTAGCAATAATATACTAAATTATTTAGCTTACAAATTTTTGTTGAAAAATTCTTGACCACCGTCCTAGATCATAGCTGCACAAGCTAAATAGACCGGTAAGATGGGACTGAAATAGGTCCACCCATTGCTGAAAAACGATAAAAACTCAACCGAAAACCGCCTCAAAAACAACTACTAAGTATCCCCCGTGACAAGCAATACGCGTAAATACGTAAAATGAAAAAATGGGGTTTAAAATACTTTTATATAAAAAAAATGAGGCGTAACCTTGTCTTGTCAATGCGATGCTAACGTACGAAGCCCGTAAAGACATCCAATCCTAAAAAACCGAATCCAATCCAACCGAAAAAAACCAACCCAAATCCAATCCTACAGAACATCAGTTATTGATGTTAGAAAAATCAAGGCGTCCATTCTCTATGAAACGATACCAATTACCATCGTCGCCTAAACATATTACCCCGCTTCGTGCGGGGTTTTTTTATGTTAAAGCTTGGACACAACACAATACATGGTATAAGATCATCGTCATTTTAATCTAACTTCATAACGAATCATTTTCTAATTCATACCATATGCCTTTACCAGAAATACAGTTCCTAGAAGGTCCTCGCTCCCGCTGGCTCGATTTCAAATTTGTTGTAAAAGTATGCCTTGAATTCATTCGTGGATTTAGGTCTCTACACTTTGCAGGACCTTGTGTTAGCGTGTTCGGTTCTGCTAGGTTCACAGAAGAAAGTCAGCACTATAAAGACGCTAGAGCCATTTCAGCTGAGATTGCCAAGCTAGGCTTTACCATCATAACAGGCGGTGGACCAGGCATTATGGAAGCAGCAAACAGAGGAGCAAAAGATGTTGGAGGCAGGTCACTCGGATGCAACATCCTCCTTCCTATGGAGCAAGAACCAAATCCTTATCTTGATAAATGGGTCAACATACGATACTTCTTTGTGAGAAAAACATTACTCATCAAATACTCATACGCTTTTGTCATCATGGCAGGGGGTTTCGGTACACTTGATGAACTTTTCGAGGCGATGACGTTGATTCAAACAAAAAAAATACAAGAATTTCCCGTAATCATTTTCGGTACCGAATACCATAAAGACTTGATTGAGCATATAGAGAAAATGAAAAAAACCAATACCATATCTGAAGAAGACCTTAAGCTATTCTTGATAACCGATTCCATTGAGGAGGCCATTAGCCATATACGGGATTGCATAAAAAAATTCGGATTATCCCACGAAAAAATAAAACCAGTTAGGTGGTTATTTGAGAGAAGGTAAATCGCTGGACGCTGATCGCTTAGCGCTGGACGCTTGGCGCTATGGGTTGGGTGTTCGGAGTTGGGGGTTATTCGCTTGGCGCTTAACGCTGTTTCACTTCTGCCTATTGCCTATTCCCTGTTGCCTTGCTATTTGCCTCTGTCCCTTTTCTATAACTATTGCCTCTTCCCTCTTATCTCCCTCTGTGCCTTTTACTGAAGCAAGATTTAATGAGAGAACAGCGTCCAGCGCTAAGCGTTAAGCGTTAAGCGTCAGGCACTCAGCGTCCAGCGCTAAGCGTTAAGCGTCAGGCGCTAAGCGTCCAACCAATGACTTCAATCATATTTTCTTTTGAAAATGATCATTTTATTAGCCTAGCTAAAAAAAAACTTTGCTGTATTTTTTAGATACCGTTCATTTTAAAAAGATGCGAAGAAATAGAAAAAAAATAGATTGTACCACCAATAGAATAGGCGCAAATCGATTGCTGTTTGAAAGACGAAAACAGGCAAACACAACTGAAATAAAAAAACTAATACCAAACCAACTAACAAAGTTGAACAATGGAATGATCTCATTCTCCCATGCCCAG
>CAMCBE010000024.1 GCA_945872805.1 Chitinophaga pinensis
TCATCTCCAGAAGCAAATGAATTAATCGCTTCCTTTCCGGCTTTATTAATTTTATCTGCTGCATCATAAATATAAATACGGGCAATATCCAATTCAATACTGCATGATGCTTCTCCTTTTTCTGCAACCAACTTCATTGTTCTCAACAATGTACTTTCAGCATGAAAAACTTGAATAGCCATATCTGCGATATTCATAATTATCTCCTGTTCGGATTCAATCTTCATCATTAATTTCTGAACAGCAGCACCAGTCACCATAAAAATTGCCTTCTTGAATTGTTGAATAGCTTTTCTTTCTTCTGCAAATGGAGATTCGTCTTGATTGCCAAATTCGGGGATGCTCATTAATTCTTTTTGCACAGCCATAGCAGGACCCATCATGTCTAACCTTCCTTTCATTGCACGTTTCAACACCATATCTACTATAAGTAAACGATTAATTTCATTTGTCCCTTCAAATATTCTATTGATCCGACTATCTCTATATGCGCGTGATATATTGTATTCATCGCTAAATCCGTTCCCTCCGTGTACTTGAACAGATTCATCGACTACAAAATCTAACAATTCAGAACCAAAAACTTTCAACATTGCACATTCTATCGCATACTCTTCTGCAGCCGACAGCATGGCTTCATTGAATGGTTTGCTAGCGAGCAAAAGATCTTTTTCCTTTTCATCTATCCACATGGAGGTTCGATACAATGCAGCTTCAGAAGCAAAAATTTGCACAGCCATTTCAGCAAGCTTATGTTGAATAGCTCCAAATTCAGCTATTGGTTTTTTAAATTGCTCGCGTGTTTTAGCATATAGTATTGTTTCCTGTAGGCATTTTTTTGTACCCCCCAATGTAGCAGCACATAATTTAAGTCTGCCAATATTTAGGATGTTGAATGCAATTATGTGCCCCTTCCCTATTTCACCCAATACATTTTCAACAGGCACTTTACAATCTTGAAAATACAATTGCACAGTAGATGAACCTTTGATTCCCATCTTATGCTCTTCTGGTCCTTGTGTAAAGCCCGGCATACCCCGTTCTAGGATAAATGCTGTAAATGCTGTTCCATCAATTTTAGCAAACACTGTATAAATATCGGCAAAGCCTCCATTTGTAATCCAACACTTTTGTCCGTTCAATAGATAATGCTTTCCATCTTCAGTAAGCTTAGCTGTTGTTTTGGCGCCTAACGCATCACTCCCACTATTCGGTTCTGTTAGGCCATAAGATCCTTTCCACTCACCTGTTGCTAACTTGGGGATGTATTTATCTTTTTGTGCATCGGTTCCAAAATATAAAATAGGTAAAGTGCCTATGCCTGAATGAGCCGATACGGCAACCGAGAATGAATGTCCAGCCCCTAATCCTTCTGCAACAAGTATAGATGAAATAAAATCTTTCCCTAACCCGTTGTACTGCTCCGGAACAGAAATACCTAATAGTCCTTGCTCGCCAGCCTTTACCATTAGAGATGGCATTAATCCAGCTTCAAGGCTATCGATCCGGTTCAGCAAGGGATAAATTTCTGCTTCAATAAATTGATGACACATGTCCATCATCATTTTTTGTTCCTCATTGAAATCTTCAGGAATGAATGTATGTGCAGGTGTTTCTTCAGTGAGAAGCCATCCGGCTCCTTTCATGATTGCTGTTGATGTGGTTTCCATAATACAACTATTAAAAGATTAAGATGTTAAATTATCATATATTTTCTGAAGTACTGATTTTGCTCGTTCAATATCTGCTCTACTTACGCCATCTAAAGCTTCATTCATGGTTACCGCAGCAATATCCATGGTTTGATCTTGCAATTTTTTTGCTTGATCTGTGATATAAATCAAGTTCTTTCTCCTATCCGTTGGAGAGCCTACACGTTTCACCATATTGAGCTTCTCCAGGTTGTCAACTAACCGGGTAATACTTGGTTTGTCACGAAATGAGGCGTTACAAAGTTCTTGCTGACTGATGCCATCTTTTTTCCAAAGATGGTAGAGCACACTCCATTGTTCAATAGTAATTTCGATGCCTTCTTGCTTGAAGTTTTTTTGTAACCTCCTTGCAATGGCAGTAGATGCCAGTCCGGTAATGAAACTGTATAATTCGCCTCGTTTAAATTGGTTGTTTGGCATATCGTTAGTTATGCAACTAAATTAAAATTAACGAATAACTTCACTTAAAAAAATTCTTTTCGAGAAGAAATGCTGAAATTTAACTTTCTTGAAATATATCCCACTTATTCATCCCATGATATTGATTTATAGTGCCGGTTTATTAATCTTAACCTATGGGGCTGTCATTTGGATAGCGCTATACTACTTCACTAGGTTGAAGCCATTCACCACCTTAGGCAATCCCACCACGTCAGTATCTATACTAATTGCCGCTAGGAATGAGGAAAATTCCATACGACAATGCATAGAATCATTGCTTGAACAAAACTATCCGACTGAACTAATGGAAATCATTATTATAGATGATCAATCGGATGATGATACGGCTAAGATCATTAATTCCTATGCCAACAAAGGAGTAAGATTAATTTCAATAGAAGATAACGCCACTGTGCATGGAAAAAAAGCAGCAATTACCAAAGGCATTAGTTACGCAAAGGGAAAACTTATCTTAACAACCGATGCGGATTGCACTATGAATAAAAATTGGGTATCGACGATTGTTTCCTTTTATGAAACAACCGGCGCGGTATTCGTAGCTGGACCAGTAAAATTTGAAAAAGAAAAATCACTACTAGGGATTTTTCAATCGCTTGATTTCCTTTCCTTACAAGGCATAACGGCAGCAGGAGTTGGAGGTGGATTTTATACGATGTGCAATGGTGCCAACTTAGCGTATGAGAAAGAAGCGTTTATTCAAGTGAACGGTTTTAAAGGCGTTGATCATATTGCATCGGGGGATGATATGCTGTTGATGGAAAAAATTAAATTGGAATACCCTGGAAAAGTTCACTATTGTTTTTCACAAGATGCTATTGTTGAAACGGCATCTGCAAAATCGATTCAAGAATTCATTACTCAGCGAATTCGTTGGGCTAGCAAGGCACCTTATTATAAAAGCAATATGCTGAAATACACGCTGCTATTGGTTTACCTGGTCAACCTTAGTTTGCTGTGTTTACTCATCATGGGACTATTCAGTTGGAAATATTTAATGGCATGGTTAATTTTAACCCTCATTAAAACCCTGATTGAATTTCCATTTATGTATCGAGTCGCCCATTTCTTTAGTAAGAAAAAATTATTGATTTGGTTTCTGCCTATTCAACCTGTGCATAATACCTATACTGTAATAGCTGGATTTTTCGGTTTATTTTCTACGTATACGTGGAAAGGGAGGAGGCTGAGTTAGGTTTAGAAAAGTTTAGGAAGGTTTAGGAAGGTTTAAGAGTAAAGCATAAACGAACTATCTGAACCATATTCTTCAACATTTCTAAACTTTCATAAACTTTTCTAAACCTAGTAATTAACTAGCCACCATCACATTTCTATTAAAACTCTCAGACAATGAAATGAACGTTTCGGTACGTTCAATTCCTTTTATTTTTTGAAGTTCGTCATGCAGTACATAACGAAGTTGATTGATATCCTTTGCTACTACTTCAAGGAACATGCTATAGTTTCCGGTAGTATAATTCAGTCGAATGATTTCTGGAATTTTTTTTAGGTCTTCTGCTACCTGATCATAGAGAGAACTTTTTTCTAGGAAGATTCCAACAAACGCGGTGATATCATATCCAAGAAGTTTCAGGTCAACATTCAGTTTAGTTCCTTTAACGATTCCGATTTCTTGTAGTTTTTTTATGCGCACATGAATGGTTCCACCGGAAACGAAAAGTTGTTTACCAAGGTCCGCGTAGGAGATTCCGGCATCTTCCATCATAATTTGGATGATTTGGAGGTCGAGTTTGTCAAGATTTAATTTTCCGGCCATAGCAGTTGGTATTTTTAATGATTTTCAATTAATAATCTAATTTATTAAAAAATTTCTATAAATAAAAAATATACATTGAAATATTATCAATAAAATGGGATAAACCCTTAAATTTGTCTCCGTTCTTTAAAATTGTGGGGTGATGAAATTTGGCAGACATACCCTCTTGTCTCGGGGGTGGGGATAACAGGATAAACATAGTGTAGAGCCGCTTTAATAGTAATATTTTAGCGACCAGGGTCGACCACTCAACTTTGCGCTATCGCTAACTGCCTCGTGGAGGTTCGACTCCTCCCCCTACAGCATTATTAAGTCCCTATTTAATTGTAAATCAATTGAGTAGGGATTTTTTGTTTCTGGCATTACACACCCCTTCTTCTATATACTATAAAAAAGGCTGCCTTTTAAAAGACAGCCTTGACTAAAATAGTATATAGGTCCTTAACGCCGATCCATTACCATAATTTTTCTAAAGTCATTTGGTCCACCGCCTACTACACGGAGTATATATAACCCTGGTGATAAATCTGAGGTATTAATATCTGCATTCCCTTGCACCTTTAACCTCTTTACCGTTTGTCCACTTATATTAACTAGCACAAAATCCAATGCCTCAATCTTTGTGGTAGTAATATGCAGTAATTCTCCTTTAGCCACTGGAACAGGGTATACCTTTAAGGATTTAATATTTTCAACAGGCAATGGCAATGATTCCATCCCTGATGGTAATGGCGTTACCTTAACAGTGAAAGAGTCAATTATACAACCGTAACTATCTGTGCATGTATATAAACTATCTACAGTTGGACTAACGGTTATACTTTTTAACCGTGTTGCGAGCAATACCAGTAGATTTGCTAATGAACTTAGTTCCTTTCCCTGATGCGTAAAGTCGAAGAATCTGACGTATTGTAAACATCTCAATTGTTTTATTAGACATGATAAAAGGTGCTTGATGAACAAAGAACCTCATCCTTTTTTGCTACTAAAACAATTAATTCTATTACCAATATTTAGGGGTCAATTTGAACCGGTACAAGGGGATCACTTTGTGCCGGTATTAGGGGATCAATTTACGTGGATTTCCCGTCCTATCTAATTAACCAAACCTATATGTTTGGGGCGATATTTTAATTATTTTTTAAATGCAACGGCATTTTGACTTAACTTTCGGTTACACGTTTTGAGGATTTTCTAATATTCTAAAACCAGGTTTGGATTTAATAATTTATTCAAATGAAATTAAATTCCTATTGCATAGGCCTTTTTATATTTTTTGTTACTATATTAATGCAGTATAGTGTCAATGGGCAATTAATCATTAATGAGGGTTCTAACAGGAATTTTTCTGTAATTGCCGATGAGGATGGCGATCATCCGGACTGGATTGAATTGTGGAATAGCGGAACAAAGCCCATTCAGTTGTTGCAGTATAGCCTTACGGATAATATTGCCCTTCCAAAAAAATGGAGATTGCCCGCTGTAACCATTGGACCAAATGCATATTTAAAAATCTTTTGCAGCAGTAAAGACAGAAAACCCGAGGCCATGTTTCAACCCGTCCTCAACACTGGTGCGTTTTCTCCTGTTATTGGATGGAATGACCATAAATTCTCCCAACCTTTCTATTGGGATGGTGTATCTAATTTGCTTATTAATACTTGTTCCTATAACGACCAGGGCTATACGTCCAATTCAATTTTTAATCAAACAATAACCAGCTTCCCATCTACAGTTTTTTCTTGTGTTGATAACAGCACTGCATGTGATTTTCAAAATGGGGAACCCAGTAATATTCGGCCGAATATAAAAATAAATGGAGTTACTATTGGCAATGGAACAACAAACAATACCAATACAAATTATCCTGCACCATACGGAAATTGGTATTTGTCTGCCAAACACCAGATGCTTTTTCTTGCTGAAGAATTGCGCGCGGTTGGGCTAACCACGGGTTGGTTGAATAGTCTTTCCTTTGATGTAGTTAGCACGGATCTCAATACCACCTACTCCTTCTTTGACATTCAAATGAAATTAGTAGTGCCCAATGAATTGTCATCAGCCTTTCAGCCATTGAACAATACGATGAACCTTCATGCCAATTTCTCTATTGGCAGTAGCGGAGAAACTATTTATCTTTTTGATACATCTGTAAATTTGAAGAGTCAGTTATCTATCAATTGCATTAATATCAATAATAGCAAAGGACTTTCGCCAGATGGAAGCAGCAATGCCGTTTATTTTAATGCGCCTACTCCAGAACAATCCAATAATCAATCTGCAATATTTTACCAATATTTGCAACAACCGATATTTTCAAAAGTTTCTGGAGCATATAGCGGTAGTTTTTCCATATCTATTTCTAACCCCAATACAATACCTTCAAAAATCAGATATACTGTAGACGGAAGCGAACCCAACCAGAATTCAAGTCTATATAATGAAGTTTTGATGATTGAAAATTCTACTGTTTTGAAAGCCAAAGCATTTTGCGACACTGTTCTACCTAGTCCGCTCAAGGCCGCTTCTTATCTGATTAATATCAATCATACCACGCCTGTATTATCTGTTATAACAGACTACAGCAACTTATATGGCAGTGAAGGTATTTTTGATAACTGGGATAAAGACTGGGAAAAACCTGCATATGCAGAATACTTCAATACAGACCGGTCGCTTGTGTTTTCACAAGATGCAGCCATACAAATTGATGGTGGTGCGGGTGGCAGTCGGTCTCAACCGCAACATTCATTTCGTCTAGAATTAGGAAACTCGGTTTTAGGTGGTGGAACAGTATATTACCCATTAATACCGGATAAGCCTACCCGAAAAAAATATAGTAAACTTTACTTGCGAAACGGCAGCAACCAATACCTTACTATTCCTTATAAAGACGCTTGTGGCGTTAAGGTTCTTTCGGATGAAACACATAACTATTATTCCGCTTATCGGCCAGTTTCTGTTTATATCAATGGTGAATATTTTGGATTGTACGAATTGAGAGAAAAATATGACGAAGAATTTTTTCAGGAAGCAGAAAATGCCGATTCCATAGAAATACTATCACAAAGTTATTGGTATGGCGGAATGCTTCGGTCGGTTGCTGGTTCTGTTGATTCATTTTATGCTGCCAGTGGTGCTTTTCAGGAAATCAACCCGACAGATAACGACTTTTGGGAAAAAGCAGATCGTTATTTCGACTTGGAATATTATGCGGATTATGTTATTGCAGAAGGCTTCATTCAAAACATAGATTGGCCATACAACAATATTAAAATATACCGATCAAATAAAACCGGCCATCGATACAGATTCGCTATACAAGATGTTGAACTAGCATTAAGCCCTAATGGATGGACAAATTCAGATAATGATCCCATTGCTTTTTTAAACAGTCAAAATGTCAACGATCCATACCTCAATGTTTGGTTTAAAGGAATGCAAAATCCAAGGTTTAAAAATTATTTCATCAATCGTTTTGCCGATTTGCTCAATACCGCTTACTTACCAGAACGCCTATCCGAAAAAGAACAGCTCATGTACAACGAAATGGCTAAAGAAATGCCAAAGGAATATGCGCGTTGGGGAGACCCAAACAATATCGATCAACAAATGAATGCGTTTAGAGAAAATCATTTAACACTGAATGCAGAATATAGATGCAGAGGTCAAAAGGTTAGAAACTTCATTCAAAACAATTACCAGTTTCCAAATCAGGTTGAGGTAACACTCGATACCTATCCAGCAGGTGCAGGTAAAATAAAAATATCCACCATCATACCCAACAAACTTCCTTGGAAAGGAATATATTTTAATGGCAACCCAGTTACCATTTCCGCCATCGCCAACCCGGGTTATAGTTTTGCATATTGGGATGCAAACAGTTTATTAAAGAAAATAGATACATCTAAAACGCTGAATGTGGATGTTCAAACCAATACGCTTTTCAAAGCGCACTTTATAAAAACGCCATTTGGAATACCCAATATTAATTCTGTTGATGCGCATTACTTAATTTATCCCAATCCTGGAAATGGACACTTTAGTATCTATTTCAATGATGTTGAAAATGGTATATATGAAATAAGTATATACAATTCAGTAAGCCAAATAATTGACAAGCAAACCATTCGGATTGACAATAAGAAAGGCATCATCTCTCCTCTTCTTCCTGCTTTGGGTTCAGGAATGTATTTTATCAGCATTCGCAATGGCGATATTAGAAAAACATTAAAATACATCAATCATTAAAAATAACTCATTAAAAGATGAACAGGATAAAGTTGGTGTTGATGTTTGCTGGGATATATTTAAGTATTGCTGGATGTAGAAAAGACCCTGCAAAAACGGATTTGAATCCCTATTATTACAATGCAGATTGGAGTACTAACTCACACGAAAAAACGGAACCACATTATGAAAATGTATTTCCCCAAAGCAGTATCAATACAATTGAAATAACCTTAACGACTGCACAATGGAGCGAAATTACCTCCAACATGGTTTCGCTTTTTGGTATTTCCTTCGGCGCCAATAATAGTATATCGAATCATAATGCAACAAATACAGATCCTATATATGTAGATGCAAATGTGAAATTTGAAGGGAAACAATGGAAAAATGTAGGTTTTAGATTGAGCGGTAATAAAATGTTGGGCAACATCTGGAACAGTGGGATTTATAAACTTCCATTCCATTTGAATTTCGACAAATTTGAGGATCAAATTCCAGGTATTAAAAATCAACGATTCTTTGGTTTCAAAGAGCTTGTATTCAACCCAGGATATAAGGATCCCTCATTAATCAGAGAGAAATTAGCTAGTGATATATATCGAATAGGTGGCCTCATTGCACCGCAAACCGCATTTTATAAAGTGTACATCAATTTTGGAGCGGGAATGAAATATTGCGGGGTTTATTGTGCCGCAGAGCTTCCAGAAGATAATTTGCTCCTGAATTTTATTAAAGATAAATCGGGGAATTTGTATAAACCAACTTCGCAATTAAATCTATTTCAGGCAGTTGAATTCCCCAAAAAAATAAATGAAAATGTTGGAGATTTTTCTGATGCTCAACAATTTGTTGCACAGTTGAATAATCCAAACAGAATTAGCAATCCTACGCAATGGCATGCTGCAATTGAAAAACATTTGGACGTTAATCAATTCCTGCGGTGGTTGGCTATCAGCAATACAATGGTAAATCCCGGAGGCTATGGTACATCAGCAGAAAATTATTATTTGTATCACGTATCCAATGGCAAATTCATTTGGATTCCGTGGGACAACAATGAAGTCATGAGCAGCGATCCTGGAATAGTTGGAGCTGGTGGGGGTAATGGCAGCGATGGACTTTCCTTATCAATGAATGAAGTAACTGCCAATTGGCCTTTGATAAGATATTTGATGGATGATGCTATTTTTTATCAAGAGTATAAAAATCAACTCAGAAACTTTGATAACAATGTCTGGAATATTACAGCGTTACAAGAGCGCGTTGATCAATATTATAATTTGATAAAACCATTTGTGATTGGAACTAACGGAGAACAAATCGGATACAGTTTGTTGACCAACAGTTCGATTTTTATTTCGCAGCAGGAATATTTGAAAAGCCATATCTACAGCAGAAAACAACTAATACGCAGATATGCTCCATAAATTTTTGCAGACATACAAAACAATTGGGCTAGATGCTTTAAACAAAAATTTGTTACTTACCAACAGAGAGGATTGCAAATATATTTTCCCAATCAATCAATTAGAAAAAGTACTGCTGAAATGCAATGAGAACTATTCTATTTTAGAAATAGCGGACAATCGACTATTTAATTACCGAAACACCTATTACGATACGAAGGACTTGTCGATGTATCATCAATATCAACGCGGAAAAAAAATAGATGCAAGCTGTGACATAGAGTTTATCTCCAAACGAATGATGCTTATTTTGAAGTTAAGACCCACAACAACAAAGACAAGACAACAAAATAAAGATGCAAAGCGCAAAGCATCCATAATGCGATGGAATTGATAGAAAAACATTCGACTTTTAAATCAAATGAATTATTGAAATCGTTGTGCATCGAATACAAAAGAATAACATTGCTGCACAAAGAACATACTGAAACATTAACCTTTGACATTCAAATGAGTTGTAGCAGGGCCGAAAATAAAATATCATTTGAACAGTTGTTTTTTGCAGAAGTAAAAACCATGACTGGTCATAATATAGCATTTTGCACCATTATGAAGAATATGAAAATTAGGGCTAGGTCCTTGAGTAAGTATTGTATTGGAATAGCCAATCTATATAAGGGGATAAAACAAAATAACTTTAAAGTAACTTTAAAAACAATTCAAAATAAAACTACATATGCCACTTCTTAATTTATTCAACATTCAAATATTGAATTCCCAACTTTTGCTTCGGTTTTCCATTAATCTTGTATTTACCATCATATTGATACGCGGCATTTATTATACTTATTATAAAAGGAGTGATTTATTTCTGACTTACTTTTCTTTCAATAGCATAATCTTTTTTGTGGGGTATATGCTCAATAAAGTAGAGCTGAGTGCTGGTTCGGCTTTTGGCTTATTCGCAGTTTTTTTCCATATTGCGATATCGCACCGAAGGCATAGCGGCAAAAGACCTGACTTACCTGTTTTTGAATATTGCGATTGGTTTGCTAACTGCAATCAGTACAGGCAATTATCTGGAAATTTCTATCATTTGCGTGTTCATATTGATGATAACATTTTTGCTGGAAAGCAATATGCTCATTAAAAAAGAAAATTCGAAAATAATTTATTACGACGACATCAACTTGATACATGAAAATTTAAAAATAGCCTTGCTTGAGGACTTAAAAATAAGAACGGGTTGATCGATCAAAAGATTTACCATTAATGAAATAGACTTTCTTAAAGATTGTTGTACTATCACCATATATTACACTGAGCAATGAAATGGAAAATAATAAAGTTGAGTGCCTTGGTTTGCATGATACAATTCAATATTGGATTTGCGCAAACAAGTTTGAAAGATCCGACGGATACAGAAGGATGGTATAGCACATCATTAAAGGTCAATCTGCCAAAAAAATGTGAGGGTAGTTTTACCTATGAAAGTAGATTTTACAATGGGCTCAAAACATATTATGGTTCAAATCTTTCATTGGAACTTACAAAAAGGTTGAGCAAGAAAGTTGAGATGATGGGAGAATACAGGATGGCGTTGTTCAATTATGGAATCACCCATCGATATACAATAGGAATTGAATATGCAAAACAATGGAGAAAGAAATGGAATAGCGGGTTTAGGTTGTTAATACAAAATCGAGTGCAAGATTCGTATGAGTCGTCGGTTTCGGAAGACAATGCCATGTTTTGGAGAACCAGATTTCAGCTTAAATATGAGATTAATAATTATCTAGATGCTTATGCGTCAGTTGAGCCCATAATGAAAATTGATGGAAATAGTTTTGTAGACAATTGGAGAAATACGATTGGGATTAAGTACAAGTTGAATAAAAACACAAAGTTGGATTTATCTTATATCTACCGCCCGGATTATGGGAAGAAAACCTACAATAGAACATTTCACATCATTGGGTTTAATGCGAGTTATACTTTGAAAGTAAAAAAGAAAAAGTAAGCTGATTGAAAAGATGCCTTTGGACTACAAGCAACTCCCCCGAACGCAACAAAGTTGCAGCATATGGGAAACTTATATTTAAACCGTCTTGCCCTGAAATAGCTTGTCAAAAAACTATTCAGAATGACAACAAATGTAAAAAAAAGGCTGCCTTTTAATTGACAGCCTTCACTAAAATATATACAAGCCCTTAACGCCGATCCATTATCATAATTTTCTTATAGTCATTTG
>CAMCBE010000025.1 GCA_945872805.1 Chitinophaga pinensis
GGTCATGGTCATATCACGACTCAATATTTCATTTGTTACCGGTACAGCCAACACTGCAGGGTTCAGGTCGACTAATGATTGCTTTGACCTCGCACTTGAAACCGTTTTATTTGTCATGATATCAGATAAACTATCTACCCGATTTTGTAATTGCCGCACATTTATTAATCTATATTTATTTTTTGATTCCAAATACTGATCTATAGCCTTTTGCACAAGCACTTCGCAGAATAACTTACTGAAATCTTCGTCTTGTGTAGACATTTCTACTTCCACAAAGGTCCCTTTCTTATCAGGCTTTGCTACAGTCAAATCTTTTTCGAGTATTCGCTTTATCACAAGTTGCATTAAGCTATCTTGAAATCGACTTAGTTCTTGTCCGTCCTTGGTTTGAAAAGGCAATGGGCCTACTCCATATTTTTTTGTCCATTTTTTTTGTAACCCATATACTTGTGAGTATCGGTCTGCCAACGTTGTTTCCGGGACAACACCTTGCAATGGGGTCAGTAGCACCTCCCTACAAAGGCTTTCGCTTTGTAGAAATAAAATAACATTACCCCCAGAAAAAATTCCACCTCCCCCTGCTCCTCCGAGATCAACACCAAGTTGACCTGCGAAAGAAGATAATCCGCCTCCTCCAGAACCTGATTCTTCCACAACGAAAGAAATGCGCGATATATATTCTACAGGCCTTAATTTAATAAATGTATATCCCAATAGAAATCCCAACACAGCAAACCCAATAATTTGTTTGAGTCTTTTTTTGAGAATAGAAAAAACTTTTCTGAAAAATCCAATGAGGTCATAGAGTGATATCTCATCGCTGGAATTAACTTCTTTTATACTCATATGAATCTATTATAGTTTTTGTAACAACAGCAAGACTGTAATCAAGCTAGCAAATGACGAAATTAAAACGCCCGCTTTTGACGGATCAAATGCCTTGGAATCAGGCTTAGTTGGAATAAAGATCGAGCTTCCTGGAGTGACTTTGGGATAAAATCTCACACCAAAATACTGATGCGTTTTCGCAGATCGTCCGTTTGGATAAACAATAAATGATCTTTTTCGATACGCATTTTTTGTAAACCCTCCAGCTGCAGAGAGGTAACTCGGGAAACCTCTTCCACCTTGGAATTGTATTGTCACTGGTTTTAACACCTCACCTCCAACACTTACTGTATTGGTAAAACGTGGAATTACTAACTCATCCCCATCTTCCAATGTAACATCATCTTCACTACCTGGATTATCTAATATGCGCTTAAGATCTAATGCTACATCTGTAGTTTCACTTTTCAACTCTTCATCTGCAACTAAAGAGCTTGTATCTTGTTTGGCATTTTTTAGACTTGATAACTTTATATTAGACAAAGCCAGACGCTTGATTTCTGATACATCCAATTTCATTTTTTTTCGAATCAACTTTGCGCCTGCAATATTTGCATAAGGCAATAACCCTCCAGTACGCTTCATAATTGAGCTCAACTTTTCTTCGGGACTTGTCAACGTATAGTTGCCTGTGTAAAGAACTTCTCCAGTCACCTTAATTGAAATCTGCTTTACTTTAAGCGGATCAGTTTTAATACTTATGATGTCGAAAGGTTTCAGAAAGACATCAGCACCTAAGCTGCTCAAATCTTTTTTAATTTCGAGTTGAATGATCTCAGAAGTCGATTCTCCCCTCTTACCTAAATTGATGTCATTACGACGACGGCCAATCTCGATATTAGATGGTGTGGCACTTTCCATAAATCCACCTGCCTGCAGAATTAATGCTTGCAAGGATAAAGAATCTTCGTATTTATAATCGCCGGGTAATTTAACTGGACCCAATATGGTAACAGTTGTACTATCTCGCAGGTCAAGTAAAGAAACAACATAAATACTATCTTCCTTCTTCAGTGGCAAACTACTTTTACCTAAAATAATATCTTTAAGATCAATACTTTTATATTCCTTTGTTTTATCATCCCTCAACCTCACCATATTCGCTCTTCCAGTAAAGGCATCTTCTTTTAATCCTTGGGCTTTTTCAATTAGCCTACTCAAATCCATACCAGGCTCTAACGCATAAGCACCAGGCTTAAACACTGCTCCAGATATGATAACCCTATTTTGAAATCTGTTTACTACAGAGTCTATATAGAGTGAATCACCATTTTCTAAGTTGAATGTAGAAAAATCTGCACGGGCGATATCAATCACCTTTCGTTCAACATCTGTATAACGTGTACCCGTAATTCTTCCTTTGAATGCACTTCCCTTAAAGCCTCCAGCAAATGATAAAGCAGAGGATAAAGATTCTGAAGTTCGAATTTCGAAAATGCCTGTTCTGTTTAATCCACCTTCCAGCACAATTTGTGTCTGAACATATGGAACACGAATTACATCGTTGTCACGCAAGGTGATGTTTGTAGCTTGATCTCCTTTCAAAATAAAATCATACAAATCTGCGATCAAGATTGTTTTGCCGCTGCGAACCAATTCAATATTTCTGTATGAACCATTTTCAGTAGGGCCACCACAGGTGTATAATGCATTAAAAAATGTCGCCAATGACGGCAATGTCATAGTACCTGGCTTACGTACAGCACCAACTATGGTAACTTGAATACTTCGGATAGAACCGAGTGTCAATTGAAATTTGGTTTCACCCGAACTAAGTGCAGGATAATATTTTGTAAGTCGTGCTTTTAGAACACCTGCTGCTTGTTCAATTGTCATACCCCCCACATTAACCGGACCTGCATACTTAACACTGATAAATCCGTCAGGAGAAACAGTCAATGTTTGACTGGAAATATTATTTCCATAAATATCCAATTGAAGTTCATCATCTGGACCGACCATATAGCTACGCGGTGTAGCAATTTTAAGATTCGGGACGAAAAGTGGATCAGCACTGGTAAACAATTCTGCGCCAAAAACTCTAGATGTTTCAACAGGTGGTGCCACAAAAATGGGCGCTTCACCCTTGAATGTTCTCTTTACAGATTGTTCCGAGCTATTCCCATTAGGTTGAGTTGTTGAACTTACAGCAGCATCAGGCATCAAAAGGCCAAGTCGTTCTGACAACATTTGCACTTCCGTATCAGGCATGCCCCTATCTTGGAACTGCTTGATGACATCATCTTTGGTTAGATTGGACTCTTTTGCTTTTTGAGCCATCTGAGCCAACATGGCATCTGTTATTTGAACAGATTTTGCCTTACTTAAATCGGCAGGCAATTGTTGTGCAAACAATGTTGCAGTAAAAAAGACAAAAAAAGTTAGAAAGAATGAAAGCTTAATGATATACCGCATGTGGATATTTTATTGTTAAATGTCTTTATGTCTGGATGTAATAATCTTTGAGCCGTGAAATTAAAGTTAAAATGGGATATTCTTTAAGAAGTTACATAGAGAAACTTCCATTTGACCATAGCTTCGCCTCCTCAGTCACATCATGACTAAATTAGCTTTAGTTAAAATACTGCATCTAGTTGATATTTTTCAACATAAATAAGTACCTCAATAGGCAATAATATCAACCATTTTTTGATTAAGATACATTGCATTTGATATTGCAATTCAATAACTTAGCTTCTAAAATGCTCAAAAAATGTTAAATGGAGTGTTTGCTAGTGGCAGTTCTGAAAAATCAGCTTTTTTTATTGATTTAACCATGGCAGATGTGACGTAAAAAACGTTAACCCACATACTTCTATTCACGAAGAATAACCACTATCTTTTGAGGATGGAAAATCAAGTTTTATGTCCAATTTCAAGTACTGTTTAAGCACTAAAAACACTGCTACAAATCTACCCAAAAATACGTTATGAAAAAACTCGGCTTTCAGGGTAAAAAGGCTTTGCCGAATGCAGTTGGTCACGAAAAAATTACTTACTCAAAAAATACTTTAATTGTCTGGTAATATTGCCTCTTTTCATGGTGATGATTATCCGAACTACTGAATTCCCCTAAACCAAACAATGGGGCCGCATAACCTTTATTGACCGCTATTTCAAGGAATCCAGATTCATTAAAGAAGGCTAGTTTTTCCCCTTCGGGAACTTCAGCATAATGGCTACTTATCTTTTCTATGAAGGCATCACGCAGGAGCACAATTTTAAACTTTCGTCCCTTTCGCTGCTCTTCAAAATCGTTTCGGGTAATGTTCACAATCACATTTAAATATCGATCAATCATTAGGATCTGACCTTCAATGTATTGGGCTGTGAAATAGGGCTTTACCCTATTCTTTTCCTGAATAGCCACTTCTACATTTCCAATTTTCTCCCATTTAACACCGCTTAGTATGGCGGAGAAGGCTTCAACGAAAATCGCTGTAAAATTTCGAATATTCTTTGGGGTTGAAGCAGGAATCGGTAAGGCTATTACATTTTCCGGCTTTTGATCTAAAATCATGGTAATCAGACCATTATCAGGAATTCCGATATATTGATTGTCTTGCTTGACCAAGAGCAGGTGATCTGCATTATTATCAAATGAATTAATGAAAATCAGGTGAAAGGATTCGGGTGGAAAGCTTTCTAGAAACCCTTTACAGACATAGGCTGCCTGCATGTAATTATACGGAATGATGTCATGTGTGATATCAATAACCGTAAACCCATCATTTAGCTTCAACATCTCCCCTTTCACTACACCAACGAGGTGATCTGACGATCCAAAATCACTGGTAAAGGTTAGAATGGGCATAAGGGGTTGAAAAATAGGTTTGAATGGTGAAAATACATCCTGTTAGTCGATTTTAGTACTCTTGAAACAGCTCATTTGATAAGTTCATCTCCTTTAAAAAAGAACCTTCGGGTTAGTTTATCGGTAAGTCCAGGGAAAAATTTATTCATGAAAACGGTTTCCTTGCCCTGAAAGGTCATAACGAGTGTGCGCTTCCTTTTTTGAATGGCAATGATGATTCGCCGGGCACATTCATCTGCATTCATCAATTTGTTTTCATCTAATGGAGACTCTCCCTGCGATTCCCCCTTGCTGTTCAAGGCTACATTACGGATATTAGAAGCAGTGAACCCCGGACAAACCCACATCACATGAACTCCTTTAGAAATGACTTCGGTTTTAATCGATTCTAGCCAACCTTGTAATGCAAATTTTGAAGCTGAATACCCACTTCTGCCTGGAAGTCCACGATAGCCTGCTATAGATGAAACACCCACCACAACTCCTTTCGATTTAATTAGAAATGGTAACGCATAGGTAGTTGTATAAACACTTCCATAGAAATTAACGTCCATCACTTTCTTTATAACGGGGATGAGTCCGGAACCAGCATCTTCTAATAAACCACGCATCGATATACCTGCATTATTAATTAAAATATCAATTCCTCCAAACATATTCACTGTATGCAATACCATTTTCTCACATTCCTTTTCATTGGTTACATCAACCGGCAGTACGGATAATTTACCGATGGGTGCCTCCGCTTCAAGTGCTAAGATTTTTTGTTGCGATCTACCGCAGGTTACAACATTGGCGCCCAATCCTAGGAATTGAAGTACTAATGACTTACCGATACCATCGGTACCTCCGGTAATTAGTACCGTTTTATTATAAAAAGTATTCATGGTGTAAAATTAAATCACTTTTCTTTTTGCTTGAGTATCAAAAGACCTTATTTTTGCACTCCCGTCGAAAAACGGCGGATTGAACTCGTAGCTCAGTTGGTAGAGCAATACACTTTTAATGTATGGGCCCTGGGTTCGAGTCCCAGCGGGTTCACTCAAATGACTATCAGAAATGATGGTCATTTTTGTTTCCATGAATTCAAAATACTACTTATTTTGGCCTTCTTCTACATTTTATACTCTCAAAAACTCGGGAAATATTACTTAGGTGCTTGTTAAATGAATGTTATTACATCTGCTTTTTCTTAGTCCTGTTTAACCAGACCATCTCTTAATACCCTGATAAATGAACAGGCTGAAACCTTTTATTTAAATTCATGTTAGAAGTAAAAATAACAAAATGAAAATTAAAACTCTTGCCTTGACCTTGTTTGCAATTGCTACTATGTTTGTTAATGCAAATGCACAAAAAACAATTGTAGACATTGCAGTTGGATCAAAAGACCACACTACACTGGTTGCAGCTTTGAAGGCCGCTGATTTAGTAGCTACTTTGCAAAGTGCTGGACCTTTCACTGTTTTCGCACCGACAAATGCAGCTTTTGCAAATCTTCCTGCTGGAACAGTTGAAACATTATTGAAACCAGAAAACAAAACAACATTGGCAAACATCCTAACTTATCACGTTGTTTCAGGTAATTTGAATGCAAAAGCAGTCCTTGAAGCAATTAAAGATGGCGGTGGTTCTGTTACGCTTAAAACTGTTAGTGGTGGAAGTCTAATTGCTTCAATCAAAGAAGGTAAAGTAATTTTGACTGATGAGAAAGGTGGTGTATCTACAGTAGTTGCTACAGACTTAGTTGGAAGCAATGGTGTAATCCATGTAATCGATTCAGTGGTATTGCCTAAATAAATTTTAGAATACCTACAATGCTTTTAGAAATGCCACTGACTCAAATCAGTGGCATTTTGTTATGAATTAAAAAAATGATTTTTAAAATAACCTAGTCCTGAGGGCCTAAAGATTAAAATAAGTACTCATTCTAAAAATAGTAGATTGTTAGTTGTTAAATAAACATATAGCAATAAACCGCTAGCCCTAATGATGTCGTTTCAATCGATATATGGTATCGTGTGACTCAATTGATTAAATCATGAAATGAACTCAATTATTAATACGGCGAAAATTGGACGGGAAATCATCATTAGGATAAATTAGCATTTAAAATCGATCTCTTTTCCAATTAACACGAACCTGAGAACCTTCTGCCATTATAATAGAACTAGGTGCTTGAGTACTTAAGCTAGAGAAAGCAGTCCCATACATCGATGCAAAATCACAATCAATCGTACTGTTCAAAATGTTATTCGTCATCCACTTTGGATGTTGTATTCTATACTCTTGTGTAATCAATGGAGATAACTTAGTAAAACCAAAATAACGTTCGAAAATAAACTCCTCAATGCTTGATGGCTCTATCTTATATTTATCTAAATCTGATTTAACACTGATAGAATTCCATTTGTCACTTATCCTCCACTCGTAATTGATATGTTTATGCTCAGATATGTTGATAGAACTTTTAGTAGGGATAGATATATAATGTTCTTTATATAACTTATTTGCTAAGAGTGCTACAATTTTATATGGTACAGTTTCATTAATGAATACAACCCCTTTTTTAATTTTTTTCCCCTCAGTCCTTTTCACATAAAATCGAAGATTAATCTCTTCAAATGAACCGAAAAATGGGATAGGCACCCCAAACAAACTTGTTTTCTTAAACATAAATCCAACAAGGCTTACATAGGCTTTAGAATTATAAAAATCTAATTCTACTCCCTTAGGTAGATAGGGGTTTAAGATGGAGGGAGCCACCTCATAGTTTGCCATAATTAAATTTTCCCAATTTGCTTTTAAGAATACATCTGCCATACAGGTAAAACAGCATTGGAAATTAATTGTTCATCAGATATAGCGTATATACATTTATTATGTATTTATCTGCAATGTGTACTTAAAATTCGATTATTCTCTTGCCTAACTAAGGCATTCGTTTTATGCCCCCATATATTTTTCCGGGCTTCTTTTCCAGCATTTTCAATATCTACTATTGGGTATGGATAATCTTTGCCGATAATTACCCCTAACATCTCTTGCTCCATCAAGCTCATCTTAAAAGGCATATGCAAAAGTTCTTTTGGAAGAAGTTTTAGCTCAGGTAACCACTTTTTTATAAATAGTCCCTCAGGATCATGATCCAAACTTTGTTTGATTGGATTGTACATCCTTATGGTATTAATACCCGTCGTTCCAGCTTGCATTTGAAATTGAGTATAATGTATGCCAGGTTCATAGTCCAAAAATAATTGTGCTAAATGGTAGGTAGCTCCTCTCCAATCTTGGTAGAGATGATGGCAAAAGAAACTCACCAACATGGCACGCATTCTAAAATTTATCCACCCTGACTCTTGTAAACACTTCATACAAGCATCGACTAATGGAAAGCCTGTTCGCGCTTCTTTCCAAGCAGTAATGTACTCAAGGTTTTTAGGATGCTCCAACAGTTCATAACCTGCATTGATGCATTTTGTTTCATAACTGCAATCCACTTCAAATTTTTGTATAAAGTGACAATGCCATTTTAATCGGGTTAACATATTCGCAAAAGAGGATTTATTTTGTACCCCTTTTGTAGTGCTATAAATGAATTGATAAGCCTGCTTGATGGAGATATTACCCCAACTCAAGTAGGGTGATATTCGCCCACAACTTCTTCTGCTTTCATTTGGCTTGCTAATATGCCTGCTGTAGTTTTTACCTCGTCCACCTATAAAAGTCTGTAAATACTTAAACGCAAAATCTTCGCCCGCGGGCTGATAGGATTTTGGGTAAGCAGTGAATGATGCTATCAGTTCGTCACTTAAAGGGTATAAATTCTGAAATGGCAAATCTGCTATGGCTGTGAATTGGTTTACAATCAGTGGGTTATGCATATAAGCATACCAATTCTTATCCCAACCTATCCTATTTTTGATACCTCTTACAATGCCATCTCTTTGTGATTCTTTCCACACTATGTGATTTACCTTACAATACTTTTTAACCAATTGATCTCTATCATAGGTCAATTTTATTCCGCTTTCTTGATAACTAAAAATTGTTGTAATTGTGTACTGCGATTGGATAGTATTAAATACAGTAAGAATATCGGTATTAAAAATAATAACCTCTTTATTAGATTTACTCAATTTTTTATTGAGCTGCATGATTGATTGGTACTGAAATTGTAAATTCCTCACGCAAGGCAATAAAGGACCCACGATTTAACGTAAGTCCTTTCTTTTTTATTAGCTCTATAGTCTAGTTTATATAATCATCTTTCTGATGATAATGCAATATGTAAGTCTGCTATTATTTTATCAGATGATTTTTAAGATCACTTACTTCAGAGGAACAAATTTGATCCATCACTTGCTTCAACTGAACTTTTAAACTTGAAATCATATGATCTCCACCTTCTTGACCTAAAGCCGCAACGGCGTACATAAAACTTCTCCCCAAAAATGCAAAATCAGCACCACTAGCAAGGGTTCTGGCAACATCAGGACCTGAACGCAAACCACTATCCATCATAATTTTAATTTGAGTGCTGTATTTTTCAACAATGGGATGTAACGATTTTATACTAGATTGACCGGGGTCCAATTGTCTTCCACCATGGTTGGATACAATTATGCCATCTAATCCAAGTCTGATGGCCATTTCTGTATCTTCTTCAGAAGCTATTCCTTTAATAACTAGTTTTCCTTTCCACCGTTCTCTGATTGCCGCAATTTTTTGTTCGTTCAAACGACCCGAAAAAGTAGCGTTCATAAACTGACCCAATTGCTTCATGTTTAAGTTCTTAGGCATATAAGGTTTCATGGTTGCAAAAGAAGGTTGTCCATGATACAACGTTTTCAACGCCCATTCCGGCCTGCCCATGATTTGAAGGATATTTTTCAAGGTCATTCTAGGTGGCATAGCCAATCCGTTTCTAATATCTCGTGGTCTGTAGCCAAAAGTTGGCACATCACTTAAAATAACCAACACCGGATAACCGGCCTCTTCAACTCTATCAATAATTTTATCTCGGATGTCATTTTCTGCCGGATGATATAATTGAAACCATGCCTTACCTTCTGTCAACTCTCCTATTCTTTCAATACTGCTCGTTGAAACCGTGCTTAAAATAAAGGGGATATTATGTTTAAAGGCTGCTTTTGCTAAAATCTCAGGCGCATTAGGCCAAACCAACCCCTGAAGACCTATGGGCGAAATACCAAAGGGTGCATCATAAACATGTCCAAATAATTCAGTGTTTAATTTTGCATCTGTATGTGCCCTTAAATAAAAGGGCTTTAATTCAACATCCCTGATCTCTTTTGTATTCTTATACAGATTCACATCTTCATTACAACCTCCATCCATATATTCAAAAGCGAATTTCGGGATCTTGGATTTTGCTTTTTTAATAAGGTCATCAATAGCCGGATACTTGGGGTTATAAGAAAGTTGCATGAGGAATTTTTTTAGAATAATATAAGATGCAAATATATTATTCAAATCTAGGATTATAGATGTAATAACAAAAAACCTAGATAATTATTTAGGAACTCTAAAATCCCTCTAGCAAGATGATAAAGGACCTAGAATTTAACGTAATTATTTTATTTTCATGACGCTAGATACTATCCATGAAAATTGAGGTCTCAATCCTATTTTTCAAACTTGAAATCTTAAGAATACATATTGGCCAATTTTCGCAAAATCTTTGTTGACCTAGATAGGCCTTTTCCAGGTTATTTTTCTCTCCTTAATACCCTATTTCTCCTTTTTAAAATTTGTTATTACTAACCCGAAAATTAATCCCGCAATTAAAAATACAATGGCACTAATTATAAGTTTTTTAAGCTGAAATATTTCTTTGTTTATAAAGAAATCCCAAGAATTCATAAAATAATATACTACTCATTGTAAAAATTAGAGCCCCTATTTACGGAAATCGAGGTTATGAAAATAAAATATTCGTCCAGTCTGTATAGACTTAAATTGATTTCCTGAAGATAGTTGTTGAAATACATTCATATAGCCAAACTGAATGTAGTCTTGCTTGTTGACATGATAATGGAAGCCAAGGAAAAATCTATTTTGATCAAATGTGTTATACACAATCTTTTTTCCGAGATTAATTATCAATTCAGAACCTGTGGCAAATGAAAAAGTGCCTGGGGCAAATTTTTTCTTACTCAACGTATACTGCAATAATAAATTCACCCGCATCCTAAAATTACTATTGTAGCCATCAGCTAGTGCATCGTTATTTAAAATTTTATGCCGAAAGCGTTCTTCAAATCTAACCCACTGCATTAATCTCAAACTTGGATACTTATTATGCCATTGCACCTGAACCCAAGGTCGATGTTCTGGCATGCTGATATTTTTATGACTCTCGGCTGGAAAATGATTAACATATGTATACCCAGCCGTGACCTTCACATCATCATTGAAATAATATGTTAACCCAGGCCTAACCATGGCCAGAGACCACCCTTTCACCAAGTCCTCCTTCGTTCTAAGATGTGCATCAAACCAAATACCCCATTTTTTATTCAATCGGGTTTGATTTAAATAGCCTGTCCATACCTGATTAACACCATCAATAGATTTCGATTGAGCAGAAACAGAATAGGTTGAAACTAAACCAATTAACATAAATAAATAAAAACACCTTACCATAGAATTACTATTTTAATACCGATATAAC
>CAMCBE010000026.1 GCA_945872805.1 Chitinophaga pinensis
GTTGAAGTAGGTGAAGGCACATGGATTGGTAGCAATGTCACCATCATGGATGGTGCTCGAATCGGAAAAAACTGTCGAATTTTTCCTGGTGCGGTAATTTCAGCGTCACCTCAAGATTTAAAATTTGAAGGTGAGGAAACCAATGTTGAGATTGGTGACAATACTACTATTCGTGAGTTCGTAACCATTCATAGAGGAACTAAGGATAGATGGAAAACAGTAGTAGGAAACGACTGCTTAATAATGGCCTATAGCCATATTGCACATGACTGTATCATAGGCAATAACTGCATTATGAGCAACAATACACAAATGGCAGGCCACGTCATTATGGGAGATTATGCCATTTTAGCCGGCATGTGTGCAGTACACCAATTTGTAAAAATTGGACAACATTCTTTCGTAGCAGGTGGCTCCCTAGTTAGAAAAGATATCCCTCCATATATCAAGGCAGGAAGAACTCCACTCTCTTATGCTGGGGTAAATTCAGTGGGATTAAAACGAAAAGGATTTTCCGTTGAAAAAATCAATGAGATCCTTGATATATACCGAACCATCTATAACAAAGGGTTAAATACCACACAAGCCATGGACCTTATCGAGGAAGAGTTACCTGTTACAGATGAGCGTGACGAAATTGTTACGTTTGTTCGTGAAAGCACTCGTGGCATTATCAAACGCTTCACTAAAAACTCTACGGATGAAGATCACGGTGATTAATGCCGGAAAACGATTCAACCGAGAATGGATTTTTAGAAACCAAAATCTGGAACTAAATCAAGGAACTCATTATGCTATAACTGGCTATAACGGCTCAGGGAAATCAACATTTCTCCAAAGTTTAGCTGGGGCTTTATACATCAACGAAGGAGAAATTTCATACTCTTCAGAAAATCAAAAGATCAACGAACAAGAACAATATAAATATTTTTCAATCTGTGCACCCTATATGGAACTGATTGAAGAAATGACTGCAGTAGAATTTTTGCATTATCACCAAAGCTTTAAGCCCTTCATAAATGACCTATCTCCAGTAGGTATTTTGGAAGAAATTGGACTTTCAAAAGCAAAAGACAAGCAGATAAGATACTATAGCAGTGGCATGAAACAGCGGGTCAAACTAGCTCAAGCGTTTTTTACCAATACACCAATACTATTCTTAGATGAACCTTGTACCAACCTAGATCAGCTAGGGATTGACCTGTATAAACATCTAATTCAAGGGTACTGCAAAGACAAACTTGTTGTAATCAGCAGCAATGACAAGACTGAATATGCTAGCTGTTCACAAGAAATCATAATGGGTGTGTAAAAAATGATACCAGAGAAGGTGCTTTCTTTCTATTTTGAAAGGTAACTTCGCAAAAAATTACTCATGCACAAGGATACCATCATTTTCGACCTGCTCAACAAAGAACTCAAAAGACAACGTGAAGGCATAGAACTAATTGCCTCAGAGAACTTTACCTCACTTCAGGTCATGCAAGCCACAGGCTCGGTAGCGACTAATAAATATGCAGAAGGATACCCCGGTAAACGATATTATGGAGGATGTGACGTAATAGATGAAATCGAAACACTTGCTATCGATAGACTAAAGCAGGTCTTCAATGCAAATTGGGCAAACGTACAACCGCATAGTGGTGCACAAGCCAATACTGCCGTTTTTCTTGCTTGCCTAAAGCCTGGAGATAAAATCTTAGGACTTGATTTAAGCATGGGTGGACACCTAACTCATGGAAGTCCGGCTAATTTCAGTGGTAAAACCTACCAAGGGTTTTTTTATGGCGTAGATCGTGAAACTGGCTTAGTTAACTATGAGCAACTTGAGCAGACAGCGCGTACAGAAAAACCTAAAATGATCATTTGTGGCGCCTCAGCCTATAGCCGCGATTGGGATTATGCAAGAATTCGTGCTGTTGCAGATGAGATAGGTGCATTAGTGCTAGCTGATATTGCACATCCTGCCGGACTCATTGCTGCCGGATTACTAAATGATCCATTCGATCATTGTCATATTGTAACATCAACTACTCACAAAACATTAAGAGGCCCAAGAGGTGGTGTTATTATGATTAGACATGATTTTGATAACCCATTTGGCATCAAAGACCCAAAAGGGAATATAAGAAGTATGAGCGCTTTATTAGACTTAGCTGTTTTCCCTGGAATGCAAGGTGGTCCACTTGAACATGTTATAGCAGCGAAAGCAATAGCATTTGGTGAAATTCTTGATCCTTCTTTCAAAGCATATCAACAACAAGTTCAAGTTAATGCTCAAACTATTGCAAAAGCATTTACAGACAAGGGGTATCACCTTATTAGTAATGGCACAGATAACCATTTGATGTTGATTGACCTTCGAAATAAAAACATAACGGGTAAAAAAGCACAAGAAACATTGGATAGAGCTCATATCACATTAAATAAAAATGCAGTTCCGTTTGATGATAAAAGTCCATTTGTAACCTCAGGAATCAGGGTTGGTGTACCGGCTATTACTACTCGAGGATTAAGAACACAAGACATGCAAATTGTAGCAGATATGATCGACAAAGTATTGATGAATGCTGATGATGAGAAAATAATAGGTTCAGTGAAAGATGACGTAAAATCATTCATGAATCAGTTTCCACTCTACCCTGAACTTGGATAAATAAAAAATATGATACAAAGAATCCAGAGCCTTTGGCTGTTATTAGCTTCATCAATTGCTGCCTTGATTTGGTTTCTTCCAGTATTCAGTGATGAAGAAACAGGGAAAATTTTCTTTATCACTGAAAGCTTAATTCTCTTGTTGGTGGTGGTTTTTTCTGGATTCATTTCCTTTGCTTCAATCTTTTTTTTTAAAAAAAGGAGCACTCAAAAACAGTTTATTATTCTGAACATATGCCTAGCATTAGCTACAATTGCATTAGAGTATTTTCAAATTGAAAATTTTAAATCCCAATTAGGGATCAAACAAGGTCATTGGCAAATCAGTGCAATCCTACCTTTCTTCATCATTTTATTCTTAGTATTTGCATACAGAGGTATCCGTAAGGATGAAAAATTGCTAAGTAGTACAGACCGACTTAGACAATCATAAAATATGAATGCTTCAACGGACTATTCATTCCCAGTTGAATTTCGTGATGTCGACTATGTTGCTGCGCTCTATTGTGGAAATAAAAAAACGGTAGAAAATAAATTGTTAGGAACTGGTTTAAAAGCAGGCTTATTCCTCAATGGCAAACCAATCATAGCCCTTGGTTTAATTGAATATAAAGATTCAGATCTGGGAGCCTACAACGAAGTTATTCTTGCCATTCCAGTAGTGCCTATAGAAGAACCTTCAAGCATTTTAAATTGGCTTCAACTCTATACACCATTAGATAAACGAAAATTAGGACAGTACATTTTGCATATACCGGTTACATCGAACCAGTCTATGGTTGCTGGCAGAGATATTTGGGGATACCCAAAAATTGTAACGGAGATCGAACATCGATTCACAAAAAATCACATCTCTACAAAGATTACAGACCCCGAAAAAAATAAACAGCAAGTAGTATGTGAAGGGACTATGGGAATAGGTATACCGATTCCGTCGATGGACCTAATGACCTATTCTTTTTTAAATAGTATTAGGCTATGCACCCACGTCGACGTAGATGCATGCATGAAATGGCATCCGTTTGCAAACTTGAAAATTACTATTAAGGACGATGACAACCCAATAGCCAAGGACCTAATAGAGTTGAATGTAGTAAATAAAAATCCGGTTGCATTGATTAGATCTACCCAGTTCAAGGCAAAATTCAATGAAGGCTTAAGAAATAACTGATCTTATCGGCTGTATTTTCCCATCCGGGTTCAAGCATAAAACAATGTGAGGCATCTTCTATGATCAATGGTTCTAAACCATACGCAGAAGCCATTTTAATCGTATCTCGCATGGCAACTAAGAAATCATTTTCTGCGCCAACAATCATCACTGGCACTGTTGCTTTTTTAACTTTCGGAAGTCTCCAGAAAAGCATTTCAAGAAATGCCAAGAAAGATTCCTCTTGCAGTTGACTAGCGATTGAAGGCATGCGTTCATCAGGAAAATCAGGAGAGAACATCACAGATTTAAGTAGTTTACGATTTTTCATGATCGGCAGCCAACTAAAGCCAAAAGTAGAAATCATAAATTGCAATGGTGCTTTCTGTAATAATCTTCCAGCTAGACTCCATGATCCATGACTAGGCGCAGAACATAATAATACAACACCCTTTATATTCGCTGTAGTTTGTTTAATATAATGCTGAGAAATAAAGCCTCCCATTGAATGCCCTACTAAAAAGACAGGCTTTCCGATTTCATGAATAACCTGTTTAATGTCATTTACATAATCCAATACACTTGTCCACCGAAGTTGACTAGTATGTTCTGACCCACCATGATTTCGCAAACTGACTGCATATACATTGTACCCTTGATCAAAAAAATAAGGAATAAAATTATTCTCCCAAACCCATGCTGCCATACACGCCCCATGAATAAGGAGAATATTCCCTTTCCCTTTACCCTCAGGCTGTACTTTTTTAATGAGTTCTAACTTCATTTCTAATGTAGTTTTTGGGCAGATGATGAAGTAATCGTTTTTTGAACCGATGAAAATCGACAGTGATGGTATGCCTAGGTGTGTTAATTTGATGGAAGTCTGGGTGCTTTAACTCATCCTCAACATGTTTCTGTATATTCTTTGGTCTATGCCATTCACCTGCCAACTCCCTTGCCATAATTTTACTTTGCAATTCTGATCCGGGCCAGATACAGCCTAACGGTTGAAACAACCCGATGAAATAAATAGTATTGATGGTTGGATGAATCATTTTTAACCACAATGGAACTTCCCCTTCTGTGTAATCAATTAGGTTACGATCAAAAAAAGGATGACTTATTATGTAGCCCGTGCACGCAACGATAATATCATAGGTTCCTTTCTTACCATCTTTAAAATAAACATCATGTCCGTCTAAATAATCAATATCCACTTGAGGGTTTATTTTGCCGTGCTTTATAGTAAAAAAAAGATCTTCATTGATTGTAGGGTGATGAGAGCCTAATGGCCCTTCAGGTTCTGGCAAACCATATGCCGAGTTCTTTCCATTTCTAAAATAAAGACTCACTGCAGAAACCTTCTGCCAGATTTTTCTCGGCAGCCAATGAATTTTTGTACTGAATACATCTGCCGGTTTACCCATAATAAATTTAGGCGCAATCCAATATCCACGCCTCCAACTAATATCGACAGAAGAAGCCACCCTACTGCTCTCCACTGCTACATCACAAGCGGAGTTTCCTCCCCCAATAACAAGCACGCTTCTATCTTTAAACCGTGAAAACTTTTTTACTTCATGAGAATGGATAAATTCTCCCGAAAACGAACCCTTATACTGAGGCATTCTAGGAAGCCAATGATGCCCGTTGCAAATAGCTAATGCGTCAAAAATTTCGATCGACTCGGTATTGTTTTGCACCGTAGTAACTACCCATTTTTGATCAACTGTCTGTTCGCAATGTTTTACAAGCGTATTAAATTGAATAAAACTATAAAGATTGAAATGCCTTGCATATGCTTGAAAATATGCTGCCAGTTGACTATGTGATGGGTAATCAGGATAGTCTGTAGGCATTGGGAAGTCGGCATACTCACTTAATGTTTTAGAAGAGATGATATGTGTTGTTTCAAAGACTGAGCTGTGCCCAATTGCTTCATTGAACACCCAGTTTCCTCCTACTTCATTGCCTAAATCATATACCACAACATGGTGACCTTCATCTAGAAGATTCTTTGCAGCAGTAATACCTGAGGGACCAGCACCAATTACACAAACATTTTTTTTCATCTCTTTTATTTCATTCAGAACAAATATAAAACACTGCACTATAGTCAGCTAGCATATAATTTAAATTGATCCCCATCAAATATCCCTTTATCACTTAATTTGACATGTGGTATAACAAGCAAAGCCATAAAGGACAATGACATAAAAGGTGCAGATAGCGTAGAGCCAAACTGCTTAGCCATAGCATCAAGCTCAGTATACTTATGGGCTACCTCATATGCATCACCATCACTCATCAGACCAGCAACATTCAATGACAATAGATTTTCGACGTCCCCCGCTACAAAACTAATTCCCCCCTTCTGGGCTATGATCAAATTGATTGACTTCATAATACTTTTATCGTCAACTCCTACGGCTATTATATTATGAGAATCATGTGCAACCGAAGATGCGATGGCTCCGTGCTTCAAGCCAAACCCATGAATAAAAGCCTTAGCAATAGATGCCGTATGATAGCGATTTACCACAACAATTTTCAATACATCAGAAGTCGTATCACTTTCAAAAAAGTCATCACGCATTGTTGGAAGCAAAGTAGATTTTAACGTAATTAATTGCCCATCTAAACATTCAATTACTGGATATGGATATCCTTCTACCCCTTCGAACAAAAGCTCTTGCTGAGTTACCTCTCTACACAAAAAATGATTAATGGGCTCATCGGTCAAGACATGCCTCTCTATTAAAGACTGATTTTCAGAAGAAACTTTTATGCCATTAACATATGTTGCCAATACATCAAACTCTTTCAAATCACTTATAAGAATAAAATCTGCTGGGTCTCCAACCCTTAACATGCCAACAGTTAAATCATAGTGCAAAATAGGGTTTATGCAAGCAGCTTGAAGAATACTAAAAAGATCATATCCTTTTTTTACCGCCCTTGAACAGAGGGAATTAATATGTCCTAAAACAAGACTGTCCGGGTGTTTATCATCGCTGCAAAACATAATATGATCAGCATGCATTTCAATCAGGGGAATAAGCTCATTGAAATTTTTTGCTGCGCTTCCTTCACGGATGATAATCTTCATGCCACAGTCCAGCTTTTCTCTTGCCTCCTCAATGGTAAAACACTCATGATCAGTTGAGATACCTCTTCCAACATATTTCTTTAACAACTCCCCTCGAAGACCGGGAGCATGCCCATCTACAGGTTTACCTAATGCCAGGGCAGCATCTATTTTTTCCAACACTTCATGATCTCCAGATATTGCACCCGGAAAATTCATCATTTCCGAAAGAAATCGAATATCCTCCTCCATTAATAATGCCTTCACATCGGAAGGATTCAAAATAGCCCCTGCAGTTTCAAAAAAAGTAGCGGGCACACAACTTGGCGCACCAAAATTAAATTTAAATGGGACTTGCTTACCATTTTCAATCATAAAACGAACACCCCTCATCCCGCAGACATTGGCAATCTCATGAGGATCACTTACGGTTGCCACCGTTCCGTGCACAACAGCAATTCGTGCAAACTCAGAGGGGATAAGCATAGAACTTTCAATATGAACATGTGCGTCAATAAAGCCAGGGCAGATATATGGCAGGGATGGCTCAATCACCCCTTCTTCTATAATTTCAATTGAAATAATAATTCCATGTTGAACTGTCAGTTCTCCAACAGAAATTACTTTTCTTTTAATATCAATAATGTTACCCTGAATAGTATACGCACGCATGATAAGGGTAAATTACAAAGGAATTTGCGCTTAAACAAGACTTTGACCATTCATATAACTTCTAGTATAAATAATCCTTTTATTATGGCTGAAATATAAATTGGCATTAAATTGCATCAAAATAATTACATGAAAAAAGTGAAATATTTATCATTAGCCCTTCTCGGAATGATGCTAACGGTTATATCTGTTGCTCAGACTACTGAAGATTTAATAACGAAGCATATTGAAGCCATTGGAGGAAAAGAAAACTGGAAAAAAGTAAACTCCATGAGATCAGAAGCAACGCTAAGCACACAAGGCATAGAAGTACCAATTGTAATAACACAAGTTCACAACGTTGGAATGAAGCAAGAATTTTCTGTAATGGGAATGAGTGGCTACTCAATCATCGGTGTTGATGGGGGCTGGAATTTCAACCCAATGCAAGGACAAACAAAACCAGAACCCATAACCCAAGATGAATTGAATCAAGGGAAGGAACAGCTTGATCTACAAGGAGAGTTAATCGACTACAAAGAGAAAGGCCATACAATTGAGCAATTGGAAAATGAAGATATTGATGGCGTAGCATGCTTCAAACTTAAACTAACGCGAAAAAGCGGAAGAGAGGCTACCTATATCCTAGATCCTAAGACCTTCTATATTATCCGTACTATATCAAAAATGTCTGTGAACGGGCAAGAAATTGAATCAAGCATCAACCTTAGTAATTATCAAAAATTACCTATGGGTATCTTGATCCCCTTCACCATGGAAAACAACATGATGCCTGCTCCAATTAATTTAACTAAAGTGGATGTAAACATCGCAGTGGATCAAAGTATTTTCAAGGTTCAACAATAAATCACAATGACTTGATATAGCCCGGTTTAACAGCCGGGTTTTTTTTTGAAAATTTTTTATATGACACACCAATACAATTCAGGTAGCAAATTGAAAAATCAATTAGCACTTACGCTTCTCCTACTTTACAGCTGTTTCGCTAACACCGCTATTGCACAAAATGAAGTAAATGCATCTATATTCGGAACACTGGAAGCTCGACATTTAGGTCCAGGCACCATGAGTGGAAGAATCACTTCAATTGAAGGCGTAACCAATGATGAAGGTAAAACACTTTACGTCGGAACTGCCGGTGGTGGTATTTGGAAAACGACTAATGCTGGCGCTTCATTCAAGCCAATTTTTGATAAGTACTGCCAAAGTATTGGGGCCATTGCTATAGATCAAAAAAATCCAAAAACGATTTATGTGGGAACTGGAGAAAGCAACATGCGTAACTCGGTTTCCATTGGAGATGGAATGTATAAAACAACGGATGGGGGAAGCAATTGGACAAAACTTTCCGGATTCGACTCAAGTGAACATATTTCAAAAATTATCATTGACCCACTGAATAACAATATCGTTTATGTTGCAGTGCCAGGAGCACTTTGGAGTGATAGTAAACACCGCGGGTTATATAAATCAACGGATGGGGGCAAAAGTTTTGAAAAAATATTATTTATTTCTGATAAGGTAGGTTGTGCAGACCTGTTCATTAATCCCATAAATAGCCAAATTGTTTTTGCAACTACTTGGGAATTCAGAAGAACTCCTTATTCTTTTTCATCTGGTGGTGAAGGCAGTGGCATTTGGAAAAGCATAGATGGCGGAAAAACTTGGAAACAGTTAGAAAACGGGCTACCCTCAAAGCCCTACGGGAGAACCGTCATTACCGCTGCACCGTCTTCGCCCAACAACATGATAGCCATCATTGAATCAAAATCAACCGGACTGTATATATCAGAAGATGGCGGCGAAAGCTGGAAACAACAAAGTGCTTCACTTAATGTAGTCTCAAGGCCATTTTATTTTAGCACGTTGGTTATCGATCCAAAAGATCCGAAAAGAGTGTATAGACCAGCCTATTCATTCTCCTATTCCATTGATGGAGGCTATTCATTTGCAGAAGCAAGTGGTGATGGCGGATGGGTTCATAGCGATCATCATGCCCTCTGGATAAACCCAAACAATACAAATCAGCTCTATCTTGGAACCGATGGGGGATTGTATACAAGCTTAGACAAAGGTGCAACCTGGGTATTCAATCAAAACTTGCCAGTTGGTCAATTTTATCATGTTTCTCATGATATGAAAAAAAATTACAATGTATACGGCGGATTGCAAGATAATGGAAGTTGGATGGCCCCATCATCTGGACCGGGAGGCGTTGGTATTGGTGACTGGAAGCCTTTATTTGGGGGTGACGGATTTTGGGTAGTGCCGGATCCAATGGACGACCAGATTGTTTATGCAGAAGCACAGGGGGGTAATATGGCAAGAGTAGATACGAGAAGTGTGAAGAATGTAATGATTCAGCCAACTCAAACTAAAGATGAAGATAAATTAAGATGGAACTGGAATACTCCAATAGCCGTAGGACAAGCAAATAAAAAAAATCTATATACCGGTGCTCAATATCTTTATCGCTCCACTAATCAAGGTAGAAATTGGGTAAGAATATCCGATGATCTTACTACAAATGATAAGAAAAAACAAGAGCAAGAAAACAGTGGCGGATTAAGTGCAGACAATACCTCTGCAGAAAATCATACTACTATTTTCACCATAACTGAATCTCCTTTGGATGAAAACATCATTTGGGTTGGCACAGATGATGGCAACCTGCAAATCACAAAAGATGGTGGTAAGACTTGGAATACAATTTCCAAAAATATATCATCTACAGGTATTCCAAGTCAAGCATGGGTAAGCAGTATTGAGCTATCTCATTTCAATAAGGATATCGCTTTTGTGACTTTTGAAAATCATATGTACGGTGATCACAAAACATATGCCGCAACAACAAAAGACGGTGGCAGAACATGGCAATCCTTCAAAAGCAATGATTTTTCAGGATTTGCACACAAGATAATTGAGGACCCTAAAAACGGAAATGTACTTTTCTTAGGTACGGAAATGGGGCTTTTCTCAAGCCTAGATGGAGGTACAAACTGGTTTAGAATGAAATATAATAATATCCCATGGTATACATTAGTTAGGGATATGAAAATTCATCCGGAAACAAATGACTTAATTATTGCGACACATGGAAGAGGTATAATGATTATTGATGATATCTCCTCTATGAGGAATATGACAAAAGAAATTTTGAATAAAGAAGTAAATCTTTTTGAGACAGGCGACATTATACTTTCATCAGGAAATTTTGGAAACGGGGGTTTCCCTAGCACGGGTGGCTGGGTAGCTCCGAATGCTCCTGCATTGAAACCATTCCAATATTATTTAAAAGACAGACTTAGCTCAGGAGATGTTAAACTTGAAATTTATGATGCAGCTGGAAAGTTGGTACAATCCCTTCCTGGAACAAAAAGAAAAGGAATAAATAAAGTAACCTGGAACCAACGGATTCAACCACCTAAAACGGCAACTGGTGCATCAAGGCCTGATAATGCAGGAGCAATAGCCCCTCAAGTATTGCCTGGAACATATACATTGAAATTGAAAGTGGCTGAAAAAGAATTTAGTCAACAATTCAAGCTCATTCATATTGAGGATAAATCATTCACTTTAAAAGAAAGAACTACTCAATTTAATGCTGCGATGGAATTATACAGCCTTCATATCAATTTGGCAAGCCTGGTTTCGTCAATTTCACTAAAACAAAAAGAATACAATACAGGTATTCC
>CAMCBE010000027.1 GCA_945872805.1 Chitinophaga pinensis
TCAATCGTTAAGGCCTCGTGAATAAACTTTGTTAAAGTTAGAAAAATTTATCATTAAAAAGAATATTTCTGATTTTTTATTTACGTTTTTATACTATTGAATATCAGCTTATTGCGAATAAAACTAGTTTTACATTGCGTTTTAAAATAGCCCTACCAGTACCTAACGGTTACATTTAATTTACGCCTATCATCTTCCACCCTTAACTTTAGGAAATAAGGAGAATAAAAAAGCCTTTAACCATAAGCAAACGGACTATGTATCCCAATTTTTACTACCTCATAAAAGATATACTGGGTTTAGATTTACCCGCGCTAAAGCCTATTCAAACCTTTGGCGTCTTAGTTACCCTAGCATTTTTAGCAGCCGCTTTTTTTCTTACCAAAGAACTAAAGCGAAAAGAATCAGCAGGGCTATTTGATTATGAATTTAACAACGGGATTAAAACAATTCCAAGCGAAACCATCCCTCTAGTGACATTAATAGCTGCCTTTACGGGTTTTGTTGGCGCAAGAATATGGAGCAGCTTCGAACATTGGGATGAACTTATAAAAAATCCACTCAATATCCTTAATAACAGTTATGGCTATGTATTCCTAGGAGGATTAATCACTGCAGCAGCGACCATTTGGATATATTATTTGATCAAGAAAATTAATCCGTTCAAAGTAGCCGATGCAGTTGCACCAAGCCTTATGCCCGCTTATGCCCTAGGGAGGATTGGATGTCATCTGGTAGGTGATGGTGATTGGGGGATTATAAACCTTAAGCCAAAACCGCTTAGCTGGATACCTGATTGGCTTTGGGGGTATACCTACCCACACAATATCATTAAAGAGGGTAATTTAATCTCTTCGTGCACCTGGGATACCTATTGCTATGAATTAAGCAACCCAGTATACCCAACTTCTTTCTATGAAAGCATAATCATCCTGATCCTCTTTTATATTCTCTGGAAGCTACGGCTACGAATAAATACCGTAGGAAGAATAACTTCTATCTACCTCATGATGATTTCTATTGAACGTTTTTTTATAGAGTTCATAAAAATCAATAAGCACTATGAAATAATCGGATTGAGTCTATCTCAAGCTCAATTAATATCCATCGGAATATTCATCGTTGGACTTACATTATACTTTTATGCCCCATCCTTGAAAGCCAATAATGAAAAAAGTTAATTACCACTTTAACCGTATGAAGCGTGGGCGATATAACTGAGGCTCCTTCAAAAGCTCATTGTCAAAATCAAATGCGTTTACATTATAACTAATAATCAATTCCCCATCCCTAGATATACTTGGATGGGCTTTTGCATTGTAAGCGAATTGATTTTTATTGGTTGCACCAATTGGACAGGTATAAATATCGATTACATCACTAAAAGGACCATATGGTGTATCCCCTATTCGCATCCCAATTTTAGGACTTAACCCACCACGTTGAAATATCATAACATACTTACCATCCTTACGCTGAGAAACACTCATTTCATCAGAAACTCCATCGCATATAGGAGCAGCATCTAACATGTTGCTTGTCCAACTTGAACCATTCCAGAATGTCCACTTATCAAACTCTAAAAACTGCTCCATTGTTACACGCGCTACAAGTAGCTTCTTCTGTTTCCCTTTAATACCATACACATAAACATAATTATCATAATTAGACAACCCGGCTTTTTTTGTGGAAACAAAAATTGCCGAACCGAAAGTCCCATTATCTCCATCAGCTGCATTGATGAAGCTGAAAGGTGTTTCAATTTGCTTTTGGTTGGCATATGGAGGTTTACTTCCCTTAGGCAAAATGATCAAGTTTGTTTTAGTAAGGGTAAACGACCAGTCGTTAGTTGACTCGACGTTAAACATTTTGTAGCCAAAAACATAGGTCTCTCCGGTTAAATAATTAAATAACCCATCTCCTAACCAATAATAATCTTGAGGAATTGCCGATGGGGTTGATGGAATAAACATTGTTTCCGGAGTACCATTCGAAGTACTATCCCAATAAAATTTTATTTTTTCTTCTACAGGAGCCGAACCAAGTAGCATAGCTACTGCATTATGCACCATTTTGTTTTTCCCTTGTGTTCTTCCTAAAATAGCATCCCCGATCATACTATCACTAAACAACACCAATTGATCAACTGATGTTGAGTGATACTGATTTCTCCTGCCATCCATTGGAATAAAAAAAATTCCATCTCCACCAAACCAACCTTTTTCTCTATAAAAAAGATTGGTCCAGTCAGTTGCTTCTTCTACTGTAAAATGAGGGACTTCATTGGCGCTTGTCACAGATGATGCGGGCTTCTGCGCTATCGCACACGAAACAACATTCAATAGGAACGCAAAAAACAAATAGGAAACGCTGTTTCTTACAAGCCGAGATGATTTAACTCCATGTTTTATTGGCATATACTTATTATTATTTTTCGAAACTAGAAAGGATATCTACTTTTTAAATTCAAATTTCTTACTATGTGTTTTCATTGTCCAACTATCAGTCCGAAATGGAAGAGCAGGTAATCCTTCTTGATTGGTTAAATCCAATGTGCCAGGATTATTAGCCCATGCATACCTTACTGCAATAGGATGCTTAACCTCACGAGAGTAAACAACCACTTCGTTATTTCGAATATATGCATTGGCATAATGGAATACACTATCAGTTCCTGCAATAGAGAAACCTCGAACATAACCATATTTGTCGTTCGTTCTAATAAGGCTTTTAGATGCTTTGAAATGGATGATAATGTTATCTGATTCTTGGCTCATATGGTCGTATGCAGGACCAAGATCAATGCTATCTGCATTGTATGAAACCTTCAACGCAGCTAATGCTAATCGCCTTCCTACATCAAGTTTATTTTTGGGGTGGATATCAAACGCTTCTCCCAAATCAATAGCTGATGCCATACCCGTGTTTGGAAGACTTAATGCGGCTGCTTGCGATTCCCTCAATTCAGCCCAATCGCTTTCTTCTGGCTTTTTATCTTCCCCATAATAATTAGCCAATTGCACAAAGAAGAATGGAAAATCCCCCTGATTAAACTGCTTACGCCAATCAGTGATGAACGCAGGAAATAACGTTCTGTATTCTTCTGCCCTACTTGCATTGCTCTCTCCTTGATACCAAATAGCTCCTTTTATAGAAAGCTGAGTTATTGGAGCAATGCAGCCATTGAACAAAATAGAAGGAGAATTAAACAAGTCTGAGTTCACGATATCAGGTCGCTTGAATTTCGCTGGATCAATCTTCTTACCCAATTTATAATTCCATTTACCTGCCCACTCCGGGTGCCAAAACTGCGAGTAAATGCCCCCCTTTCCACCAGCATCAAATACCCTAATTACAATCACATTCCCTTTCTCCTTCAACAAAGAATCCGGAACGACATAGTTGCTATAATTTACGTTGCCGAACGTTTCGCCAACTTGATGTCCATTTACCCATGTGGTATTATAATCATCCACTTGTCCAATACCTACATAATACCCTTTGTGGTCATATGATGCAGGTAAATCAAATGTTCTCCTGAACCAAACAGATCCATCATATTCACCAATTTCTTTTTCTTCCCAATAGCCAGGTGTTTCAATTGTTTTCCAATCGGAGATATCGGTTTCAGGGAGATACCATTTTTTATCAAGGCCAGGATCACCTTTTAAATAATAAGCCTTCTGCCAACTTGCTTTATTTTTTTCAAAATCTGATGTCAAAGTCGCAAAGCTTTTTTTAGGAGCTAAATACTGCTGATGATAATCATCAAATTGAGAGAATGCTTTTATAGCATCCGGACTCATCCATGTTTCAACAGCAGTTGCACCTAAATTATCACTGATAAGTCCAATAGGTACATTAGTTTTTTCATGAAGAGCACGTCCAAAGTAATAGGCCACAGCTGAAAATCGCTGTATCGTAGCAAGAGAAGCAACCTTCCACTCTCCACCATTCAATGTATCTCTAGGAACATAGTCAGTATTAACATAAGCAGTAAAAATGCGAATCTGAGGTAGGTTATTTCGAATTGAATCTTTTTCTTTAGGCATTGACTCATCAACAGCAAACTGCATATTGCTTTGTCCTCCGCATACCCATACATCACCAAATAAAATATTATCTAATGTAATGGTGTTGTTGCCAACAATTGAGATTTGATATGGTCCACCCGCAGCATGACGAGCAAGCGATACTTTCCATTTACCATCCTGTCCAGCAATGGTAGCATACACTTGTTTATCAAAATGCACAGCGACTTTTTCGCCTACCTCAGCATATCCCCATATAGCACACTCTTTATCGCGCTGAAGGACCATATTACGTTGAAATATATTCGACAAATGCACGTTTGCAAAACTAGACGAGCATATTAGCAGCATAACACTTAAAAACAAACTACTTCTATTCATGGCATATATTTAAAACTATCTAAAACTCAATTCAGATTGACCAAAACTACTTGTGTTTCTTCCAGCTGGCTTCAATGTCTTCTAACGTTTTTTGTCTAGTCTCAGGTATAAATTTCCAGGTAAAGTACAACAAGATTAAGGTGTTCACCATAAAAATAGAGAAGGTTGGAGCACCGCCAAAGTTTTTAAGCATGATTGGCGTCAGTTGTGTAATCAGTACAACCCCTATCCATAATACTACCGTTGCAAATGACATGGCAATACCTCTTGTTTTGGTTGGAAAAATTTCTGAAATAATTACCCATGGAATGGGACCAAGAGAAGAAGCAAAAGATGCGATATAACATAAAATGAAAACCAACAATAACGGACCATTAGCAAGATCAAAATGATAACAAATAGCAATAGCTGTTAATGAAATGGCCATACCAATTAATCCTCCGATTAATAACTTTTTTCTCCCTACTTGATCAATTAACCAAATAGCAACAAATGTAAACAACGTATTTACTAACCCGATGACAACGGTCTGCATCAATGCAGATTCAGCGCCAAAGCCTGCTGTTTTGAAAATTTCAGGTGCGTAATATATAATTGCATTAATTCCGGTAATCTGAGAAAACATAGCCAACACAATGCCGATAATCATAGCCATCCTAATACCTGGCTTAAATAACTCACCAAGCGTTCCACTTTCACTCGTTAAAGAATTTTCAATTTCTGCTAAAATTTCTTTTGCCTTTTCAACTCCATTAACTTTAGTTAAAATCTCTAACCCTTTATCAGATTTTTTATTTTTAATTAGCCATCTTGGACTTTCAGGAACAAAAAACAATAAGAAAAAAAATAGGAATGCAGGAATCATCCCCGATGCCAACATATATCTCCAGCCATATTCAACATTCCAAGTTTGATCTCCGTAATTTGAAATTTTAAGGTTTACAAAGTATATTAAGTTTATGCCAATTACAATAGCTAGTTGATAAAGACTAACTAATGTTCCCCTATTCTTTGCCGGAGCAATTTCTGAAATATATAGTGGCGAGAGCATAGAAGCAGCTCCAATGCCCAATCCACCAATAAATCGAGCAATAATAAATTCATTAAGGTCAGTTGATAATGCAGCAAGTATAGAAGAAATGAAAAATAAAATCGAAGTGATGATCAACGATTTTTTCCTACCAATCCGATCACTAATATATCCAGTAAATAATACACCAAACACACAACCCCAAATGGCACTACTCGCTGCCCATCCCACCATCAAGGGGGATAAATTAAATTTAATTTCCAAATAGCCAATTACGCCTGCAATAACTGCAGTATCATATCCAAATAGCAATCCACCGATTGCCGCTACAACGGAAACTTTAAGAATAAAAAGAGTGAGTTTTTTCTGAGATGCTTGATCTAGCTGGTCCATATGGCAATTTTTAATAGTTGATTTATCTAATATACGCTTTAATCGTGGCACATTCTTTTCCCAATGACTCGCCATAAGGGCGAATGGTATATTCTCCAACAGCAGCTGGAATGATGAATGTTTCAGCATAGTGAACAACAAAAGGTTCAAAGGCTGCGCTTGGACTTTCCACAATAGCCTCATCTCCAGAAACCAAGTTCAACACGTTTACACCACCCTGTGTATGGTGCGAAACCTTTTTAGTAAACCAGTGCCTTCTGGTTTCAATAAATTCACTCTCATGCAATCCTGTTCTTTCCTCTCGAATACCTTCTTCGTCATGCAACACATCCAATAAGTTCAATTTATTTTTTTCTACCCAGGTGGCATTTCTTTCCCATTGGATATTTTTTTCGCCATGTGCAATATTGATTGGTCTTGGCTTTCCATCAAGACCAAGACGATCCCAATCCCACAATTTAAACGTGAAAATATATGGCGTAGCGCTAATTTCCAATACTAACGCATTCGCACCGCTGCAATGAACTGTTCCAGCAGGTATAGAAAAGTGATCATGCTTTTTCAACGGCCATTTTGCAACATGTTTCTCTGCATCAAAACGTCCACCCACCTTTTGCGCTTCGTTTAATTCAGCCACCATATTTTCTGGAATAACATCATCCCTCAAACCCAGGTAGACAAAAGCACCGGGCAATGCATCCAGCATATAATAACTTTCATCTTGAGTATAATCCATACCAAACTTCTCTTTGATATAAGCTGTCATGGGATGCACCTGCAAACTCAAATTTCCGCCTTCTATCGTATCCAAGAAATCGAACCGAATAGGAAACTCCGCACCAAATTGATTGAATACTTTTTCACCTAACAATGATGCTGGCTCATGAAAAACTACATTAATCGATGGAACCTCAACAATAATATCATTGCATTTTATCAGTAAACTATTTTCTTCCGGAACGCAATCAAATCCCCACGCATAGTTAACTGCACTAGGATCTAATTCAAAGTTTTTCTTTAGCCATTGGCCACCCCAAGGACCAGGATCAAAAAATGGCACCACACGGAAAGGGCGATTAGCGGCTGCAGTTAATGCAGTGCGTAACAGTTTGCCCTCTATCATTTTAGGACTCCATTTTTTATTTGTGTCTAACACAAAATCCCACTTATTCATCAGTTGCCTTTTCAACTGATCACAAACTCGCCAATCGACAAAATAGCCACGTTTATATTGTTCAGAAAACGAAGCTTTTGGATTTTGCAATCCCAAATTCGTCACCTCATTTTTTCGCATCCTAAGTTGAATCTCCCACCGAGCCATATCAGCATATAGCAGTAAATCAATATGCTCAGATACCAAAGAAGCTCCGTGCCCAAAGAGTACGATCACCCCTTGTTCAACCTGATCAACTTCACTACGCAATGTGGTTAATTTTTCTGAGTCAAAATAGTCAGACATCGTAAGATTAGTCATGTATCCAAAAATGACATCATCGGTTACAAAGGGATAAACCATGTCGATGATTTCTTGTTCACTCTTCCAAGCTGATTCTGCGTCAACCCATTTAGTATACTGAATCCCTTTTTGTAGACTACTCTTCAATTCATTGCGATCAATGCCTTGATAACATTCAATCACGATAACAGATTTTACTTTTGCGGATTGTGTAATGGCCACATTAATTTTTTCATGTATAGCATCCCAACCATCACAGACTTGATTGGTATTAGCAGAAATTTCTATATACGGATACTTGTCGTAGTTTGATTTTTTCACATTATGTTGTTTGAATTGAATGGGATAAATAAGACATCCCTAATAAACCAGCATATTCAACTTGTTGAGCGGGCAATACGGTAACTGAACCAGGAGACAACCATGAATAGTTATCGATGTATTGTTGCATTTGAGGTAAAATATCATTTGATCGCTGCATGATTCCTCCACTTACAATGATAACTTCAGGATCATACATATGAGTAACATTTACAGCAGCCATTGCCCATGTTTTTACACAATGATCAATAATCTTTTTGGCAGCTGCGTTGCCCTGATCTGCAGCACTGAATAGATGGAAAAAATTTAAAGCCGGAAGTGAAAGAGAATCGATGTCAGACGTTAAATTTAATCGGTCAACGATGGAAGGCAATGCCCAACTAGAGGCTTCGGTTTCAAGACATCCAACAAAACCACAATTACAGGGCACTCCTGAAATATTTACAGCAATATGTCCAGCTAAATTTCCTCCAATAAAATGTGTGCCCCTAAATAATTTCCCTTCAATCAATACTGCGCTTCCTACTCCAGTACCAAGCGTTAATAATACAATATTGGCATATTCTTTGCCTGCCCCAAATTTCCATTCGCCTACCAATGCAGCACGCGCATCATTTTCAAGAATTACAGGAACACCCCACTCTTCAAGAGCCCAACGATTGAAATTAAATGTATTAGCATCTGTATACTTGACGTATTCAGACAACACAATATTTTCTTTGGAATTAATGATACTTGGTAATGCGATTCCAATGGAAGTAACATTACCTGCACTTATCCCCTTGGCCTCCATCAATTCCCGGATTTTACGACTGATTAATTCAAGGTTAAACGCGATTGTCTCATGTGCACTTGAATCTACTTTGGATGCACACAATACCATACCATCCTGATCAATTAAACCAAATTTTACCTGCGTTCCCCCAAAATCTATCGCTAACGATGCCATGTTTAATTGTTAACAAGGATGAAAGATAAACACTGAATTATACCTCAAAATCACCGACACGACACATCTGCAATTTTAACGATAACGTGAATTTAATTTTATTTCTGAAATAAAAAAATTTATAGCGAATTATCGTCTTCGAATTGGTTATAATAGAGGACATTAAATCTCATAAATAGCTAAATAACAAATGATTACAAAGAAAAAACGCTATTGAAAAATACAACTTACCGAAACTCAATCTATACCTACCTGTGGCTAACAGTTCAGCAAAAGACATCGATTTTTTTTTGAGTTAACAAAATCAGTTAAATTTAATTACACATACCCATTAAACCTACATACACCACAAACTTTTGAAGTGATAAAAATTGAAGAAAGTAGCCATGTTCCAAAATACAAGCAATTGGTTGAAAGCATAGTTCGTGGCATAGAGTCAAAAGAGCTCAAAAAAAACAATAAGATCCCTTCAATCAATGAAATCTCTACAAGGTATAATATCTCAAGGGATACGGTGATGATGGCATTCAGCTATCTTCAGTCACGGGGCATTATTTTATCCAGACCAGGTAAAGGGTATTATATAGCTAAAGCAAACGTACCCCAAAAACGAAAAATATTTTTGCTATTCGACAAGCTCACACCATATAAAGAAACATTACTCGAAGCCTTTAGAAATCAGTTGAAAAGACAAGGTGTATATGAAATATTTTTTCACAACTTCAATACCAAAACATTCGAAATATTAATCAGAGAAAGTATAGGGAACTATACGGATTTCGTCGTGATGCCGATCCCAAGCAAAACAATTGCTCCTGCGATTAACCTCATACCCAAAGACAAGCTATATATACTGGATAGAGGTCGGAAAATTTACGGACAATCATTTCCTTCTGTTTGCCAATCCTTCCGAAGGGATATATACGAGTCACTTCTTTCGGGATCAGACTTATTGAAGAAGTATTCTAAAATAGTACTCTTCATACCAGAACTTAGCCATGTCCCTACCAACTTACAAAAAGGATTCAAAGAATTTTGTACAGACTTTAAGATTGATTTCTTAATCACCAAAAAGCTACATGAATATAAAATTACAGAAGGCGAAGCCTATTTGGTTTTTGATGATAACAGCTTAGTAAACATTGTACAACAAGCAAATGATAAAAAATTTAAACTTGGAAAAGATGTTGGAATCATTTCCTATAATGACACGCCCTTAAAATCAATTGTTGCGAATGGCATCACCACTATATCAACTGATTTTTCAGCTATGGGAAAAACATTGGCAGACCTGATCATCAATAAGAAAAAGGAACATATAGAAAACCCTTGTTCACTAATAAGACGTAACTCTTTATAGCATATATAACATTATACATCAGCAATTCAGGATAAAATGAGCATAGACCATGTGAGTAAATATAAATTCAATATCGGAGACAGTGTTCTCTATGGCACCGATACCATCACTACACAAAAAAAAATCGGTGATCTTAAAGATGTATTTCAAAACGAAGGAGAAAGATCAACGATGAATCAAGAATCAATTGTTTATAGCGTTTCGCTTCTACAGCCAGTAAAAGCTGGCACCATCGGTGGTTTATTTATTGGAACATCCATAATCGAACAGGGCCAAGTAGATAAAGAATACTATATGACAAAGGGACATTTTCATCAAAATACATCGAGCAGTGAATTTTACTGGGGTACCCATGGATCTGGCATGGTGCTCATGATGAAACAGGACAGATCATTTCACATTGAACACATGTCGCCAGGCAGTATCCATTTCATCCCGGCTGAAACAGCGCATCGAGTCATCAATACAGGAAATGAAAAACTTATCTTTAACGCATGCTGGCCTGCTGACGCAGGATACGATTATGACACCATTTACAACGAAGGTTTTTCATGTAGGATATTCAATCATAATGGAAGTCCTACTATAATCGAGACAGATAAAAGATGAACGAATTCAAAGGACTACATATTTCAATCAACAACCAAACGCTTTCTATAGAGTATGGTAAAGATGTATTTGGTCCGGCTGCCGAATGGAGAAAATTCAACGACATAAAACACATTTACTTAAACCCTAAGTGTGAAGGACCTGAAATATCTTATGGGATTATGATGGATATCGGCAAAGGAATTCACCGAGAATTATTATCAGAAAATAAAATTCTATTTGGCGCAATGGTATTTGCAACTGGACAAGTAGGGAATGAGCCGATCAAAAGTCAAGGCCACATTCATAAAACATCCATACATAGTGGCTGGTCACCCCCAGAAATTTATGAAATTTGGCAAGGGTCGGCAATCATCTATATACAGGAATTTATTACTAATCATCCAGGAAGATGTTATGCCATAGCAGCAAAAAAAGGAGATTTTGTTGTTGTACCGCCAGGCTGGGCACATTGTAGTATCAGTGTTGATGCAACAATTTCATTGGCTTTTGGAGCATGCTGTGACCGAAATTATGGATTCATTTATGAGCCAATCAAAGAAAAAAATGGCTTTGCCTGGAT
>CAMCBE010000028.1 GCA_945872805.1 Chitinophaga pinensis
TATTTTTTTCATCCTTGATTTTTTCATTTTGATGAACGTAAAGATAGTCCATTGCACAATCCAAAAAAATCAAGGGCACCTGAATTTTAGTAAGGGTGAGGTTAAGTTGACTAAATAGGAACCTAGTTTTTCCTATTCAACCTCTTGAAGATAGTTTTTTACTTTATTAGCAAACGCCTCAAACTGTTCAGATAACTGCGCCCAATTCTTCTCCTTTATCATCTTTTTATTGAACAATTGACTTCCAACTCCTAAACCATCTGAACCGGCTTTCATAAAATCCAAGCAATTTTGCAAATCAATCCCTCCCACAGGCATTAATTTGATTTGATTAAAAGGAGCTTTAATATCCTTTATGTATGCCGGCCCAATTGAGGAAGCAGGAAATACCTTCACCATCTCTGCACCCAATGACCATGCCTTATAAATCTCGGTGGCAGTATATGCACCGGGGAAAACAGGAATAGATAAATCTACACATGCTTTAATCACCTCCTCGTTTACAATAGGTGCAACAATAAATTGTGCACCGGCGTTTAATGCCTTATCCAAATCATTCATATCGCACACAGTTCCTGCACCTATATTTAATTTGCCATTATATTGATCTTGGGCAGCCTGAATAATTGATAGTACATCAACTGTATTTAAGGTAAACTCGATGGTTGTAAAGCCAGCGTTAACATAAAGGGGTAAAATATCCATAACATCTTCCATAGACATCCCCCTGATAATTCCAACTACTGGAAGCTGATTAAACTTTTCCCTAGAATATGTTGCTGTATTCACTAGACCTTGTTTTTAAGTTGATATGATTCAAAAATACGACGTTGCCCGATAAAAGCAGCTTTATCCATCACTTCGGGAGAAATCAATTTGATTGGGAACCCTGCATGGATTTTTTCAATAGCTAATTTATACAATTCAAAAAGCTTGTTTCCGCAACACAACACTATCGTAGCAATCCCATCTACCTGAAGCGATCGAATTTCATTTCCAATCAAGAGCCCACTCAAATAAAAGTAATTGTCATGCTTACTCATCACCCCAAATAAGTCGTTTGTCCTAACGGAAAATAATTTATTCAACATAGTAAGATGAGGAGCTGAATCATCGATTCCTCGATAAAATGCTTTCAGACTTGACTCACTCATTTCTTCACTTCTGGATTGATGTTCTACCGATCCTTTTAACACACTTTGTGTGGATAGTAATTGAAATAATTCTCCAGTGAGGTAGGTCTTAAAATCAACTACCTGCGAATGCTTAATTACGATATGCTTAGAATGAGTACCGGGAAGAATACAAATTACATCCGTATTGGAATCAATGAAATTGTTAGATGTTGCTAATCCTAGTATCTGTGTTTCCTCACCTCGCATTACATCATCAATTACCCTCACTCCGGATATCAAGAAAATATCAAAAGGGAAATCAACTGTCTTTGGTATGTTCTTAATCACTGCAGTTTGACCATCCAATGAAAAAGGAACATCAGCATATGGAAGTTCTTCTAGTCCAATACTAGAAGAAGCCATCCCAGAAATAAGTACTTGATTCACTTCAGAATACAATTGCAGATCCAATAACAATGTAGTAAGATGGGCATGCAAAACCTTCAAATAAAATTCCTTTAATGAAATAGTTTTTGACGAAGAAGTCCATTCTCTATAGACTGTTGAAACACCATCACCTGAACTTATTTGCTTCAGAACATCACCAGATCTGTTATCGACCAATTGAAGACGAAAAATGGATGTTCCCCAATCACAGCAAAAAATATAATTCTCCATGTGAACGCTAACTTTAATCACAAGCTAAATAAATACTACCACTCTGTAACGCTTCCATCCTGATTTCTCCAAACAGGATTTTTCCAATTATGCCCAATTTTAGCCATCTCGCGAACTTTTTCTTCATTCACAACAATGCCTAACCCAGGTAAAGTAGGACGAGCAACACTACCCTCTTTAACATCAAAGACTTCAGGGTTTTCAAGATAGTCTAACAAATCAGCCCCTTGATTATAGTGAATGCCCATACTCGTTTCTTGAATAAATGCATTGATGCAATTAAAATCAATCTGTAATGCAGCAGCAAAAGAAATCGGACCAAGTGGACAATGTGGTGCAAGGGCTACATCATAGGCTTCAGCCATCGACGCAATCTTTTTTACTTCAGTAATTCCTCCGGCATGACTTAAATCTGGCTGAATAATATCCACAGCACCTTGTTCAAACAATGATTTAAAATCCCATCTACTGTACATACGCTCACCCGTTGCAATAGGTGTGCTGGTGTATTGCGCAAGATGTAAAAAAGCTTCTTTGTTTTCAGAAAGCACTGGCTCTTCAATGAACATTGGTTTTATGAATTCCAATTCCTTCATAAAGCCCTTTGCCATTCCTTTGTGCACACGACCATGAAAGTCTATGCCAATTCCAATATCAAGTCCTACTGCTTCACGAACAGAAGCAATGCAATCGACTGCCTCTTTTATTTTTTGTGGCGTATCAATCCATTCCATTTCTGAACAGGCATTCATCTTCACTGCTCTATATCCTTGTTCAATTCGTTGTTTAGCTGCTTCTACTACATGTGCTGGTTTATCGCCGCCTATCCATCCATAAATGTTCATCTTCTCTCTAACATGTCCTCCCAATAATTCATACACAGGAACACCCATGGCCTTGCCTTTTATATCCCAAAGCGCTTGATCAATGCCTGAAATAGCACTCATCAAAATTGGACCTCCCCGATAAAAACCACCGCGGTATAGTACTTGCCATATATCTTCAATTTGACCAGGGTCTTTACCAATGAGAAATTCAGCCATTTCCTCAACAGCAGCTTTAACTGTATCCGCTTTCCCTTCTACAACTGGCTCACCCCATCCTACTATGCCGCTATCCGTAGTGATTTTTAGAAAAAGCCAACGAGGAGGTACTTTGAAAAGTTCTAATGATTTAATTTTCATAATTATACGTTACACGATGCGCATGGTCATTCCACCATCAATCGCAATATTTTCACCCGTGATAAATTCATTTTTAATCAACATGCTCACAGCATCCGCAACATCCGCTGGAGTTCCTTCTCGATGAAGTGGAATACGATTATCGATATTGTTTTTCACTTGTTCAGGCGTTAAGAAATTTTGAAACCGAGTCCGTATAACACCAGGCGAAACACAGTTAACCCGTATATTAGAATCTGACAATTCAAACGCCAAAGCTCGCGTAAATTGTGGAAGTGCGCCTTTAACAGTTGCATAAGCAAGTGCATTTTTAACACCTCGTATACCTGCGGCAGAAGATATAAAAATCATTGCGCCTCCGTTATTTTTTTTCATTGAAGGAGCTGCTGCAGCCGCTAAATGAAAGGCTGCATGAATATGAATATCAAAAGCGTGATACCAAACATCCCTAGCACCAGTCAGCAAACCCCCGGGCGCGGCTGATCCAGCACTATGAACGAGAATGTCTATCTCTCCTAATGCAGCAACAGTATCCTCAACAACACGCTTACAATCTTCTTCCTTACTCAAATCGGCTTGGAGCAATTCACATTTCACACCGAGATCCTCAATTGTTTTTTTCATTCCATACTGATCTTCATTTCTTCCTACTAAACAAACATGAGCACCCGATTCTGCTAGATGCTCTGCAATAGATGCCCCAATGCCATGAGTTCCTCCTGTGATGAGTGCCACCTTACCTTTCAAATCCATATCTATTAATTTAAAATCTTTTAAAAATTGAATTATACATTATCGGGTATAGAATATCCTTCAGGGTATTTTCTCCTTAATAATTTATTGGCTTCATCATTACCGATAAATTTTTCCTTAGCCCCATCGAAAAAGAGTTGCTTATTTCCAACGCGGTATACAATATTTCCGAGGTGAACCAACGTTGCACTTAATTGACCTTGCTCTAGATCACCATTTGGCTTTTTGCGCGTTCTAAGCGATTCAATAAAATCAAGCTGATGGTCTTTATCCGGGAATACACCCCCGCCCTGGGCAATGAGCACCGAATCCTCTCCCTTCACTTGCCAACCTCCACCGTGCCTACCAAGATACATGAGTCCTTTTGTACCATATATTTCAGTACGCGTAGCATTCGTTCTCCAATCGGGAAATAATGTTGGGTCCATCCGGATATGCTGTGGTGTTTTTTTCATGTAGTTTGTAGAACTACCACTCTCGCAGGTATGTGCATATTTTCCAAAATCAAATGTGATGGATTGAAACTCTGGAGTTTCTTTGGATGAACCCCATGCAGTATTTCCACCCCATCCATATACTGATTTTGGATGACCTGGATCACCTAATACCAACCGGGCTAAATCCAATACATGACTTGCATCATCCGCTAAGGTGCCTCCGCTATATGCCCAAAAATTACCCCAACCACCACGGCTTTCCATATCATGTATACCTGGGTTATACGGCCTAGATGGAGCTGGACCTTGCCATGCATCCCAATTCAACCCTTGCGGCACAGGAGAATCAGCTTGTGGCTCCCATTTAGAACCACCTAACATATTGTACGATTTAACATGTACGATTTCTCCAAGTTGACCACTCTGAATATAATCTCGAGCAGAAAACGCATACGGTGCACTCCTGTTCTGAAATCCAACCTGTACAATTCTATTGTATTTTTTGGCAGCCTCGATCATTTTACGACCTTCCCAAATGCAGACTGTTGGATTCTTTTCAACATACACATCCTTACCAGCCTGACAAGCCCAGACAGTGGCTAATGCATGCCAATGCTCTGGAGTGGCAATCCAAACGGCATCAATGTCTTTATCATTGAACACTTCTTTCATGTCACGTGAATGACCCGGTTTATAGCCTAATTCTTTTTCAACAGTGGCTATAGTTTTGAATGCTTTCACATCATTCACATCACAAATCGTTTTAATTTCTACGTTTGCATTCACTTTACAATTACTAATAATAGTATCTGTACCTCTTCCTCCAGCTCCAATGAGGGCTAAAACAATTTTATCATTAGCCCCTTTAACTCTTGAGCCAATCGGCATAAAAGATGAACCAACAGCAATACCTGCAGTTCCAATAATTGTTTTTCCAATAAAATCTCTTCGTTGCATAATTTTTTGTTTACTAGTTAGCAAGTAAAATATCTACAGCATTTGACATGATGCTTTTGAAACTAGGGATCTTCCAATCATCCCAATGACCAAGTGAAGTATAAATAACTTTCCCTTTATCTCTATTATTTATCCAAAGAACAGGCTGCGATGGCTCTCCAGGAATTGAACCTGATAACAATACGTGTATATTTTCAGAGCGAAGTGGTCGATTAATATAAAGCCATGATGGACTGGCAAATCCTTCAGCAGCAACACCTTTAAGTAATGGATGTCCTTCCATACCCGGAGTAATTGAAATGGCTGTACCTTGTTGCAAATGACCAAAATGTCCTTGGTAATTTCCACCCAAAACATCTTTATCAAATTCTGGCCACTGAGATAGCTGATCGGACACCGGCACATTTGCAGCAACCACGCCACCACCAGATCGAGATACATTTCCCTTTGCATCAAACGCATGACTAGATGTTCTAATAGCTAGTAGAGGTTTACCAGAATTCATATAACTCTTGATGAGTTGCATTTTATCTTCTTCCAGTGCACGACGGCGAATGCACATGACAACTAAATCTGCATTATTGAGGATTTGAAGATTTTCAATATTATGTATACCCGGACCTTCCGTGATAGGCTTTCCAATGGCGTACTTGCAATTCACGTTTTTAGTTAGCAACAACTCATGAGCAAATTGCGGGAACCTAAGGTTGGTATAATATTCATTCTCAGCGGTAAGAAAAGCAACTACTTTACGAGTGTCGTGCTTAAATTTAAACTCTCTTTGTCCGGTGAAATCTGAAGATATAATAGTAGGACAAACATATTTTTCAATATACTCAGCCATCAAACTATTTCCGGTAAAATGAGAAACATAAGGTGCTTGTTTCGAATCATACATTACATCTGTCAAGTCACGCATCAACACAACATTGTATCCTAATTTTTTCATACTCCTCAAACCAAAAGAACGACCAATAACACACATATTAGTATGAACACCAATCAGGACAACATTTTTAATCTTTCTCTTTTCAAACAAACCTGCAATCTCTACACCTGAATCACTTATAGCATCTCTATCATCCATAATAATGGATTCAATTTGACGCTTCCATGGATTTCCATGGGTACACTCTGGGAAACAATCACACCCGTCATCAGATTGATCAATAGGCCATGGAGTGCTTAATTCCGAAGCAAGGCTATCATCATTTAATAATCGCTCAGCGCGTTTACTTTTATATTGCTGACCTAGTTTTCTGCCAGGGTGATTTTTATAAAAATTCATACAATCACTAGGTGCATGCACAATCAAGGCGCCTTTATTTCGTGCAACGGTGATGACATCATTGATAACAGGAGCCAATTCAGCAACACGTTCAGTCGCTCCTTTACACCAATGTTTATCCCACATATCACAAATGATAATGGCCGTTTCAGTTGAATTCCAGTCTTGAATATCATTGGCGACATACATCTCCCCCTTCATGGAATCAGAAGCAATTCTCTGCTGCATGGAAATTCTAAACGTCTGTGGGGCCAACTTTGTTTGAGCAGAAATGGACAAGACTATAAATTGAAGCAGAAATAAGATGCTTATCCTTGATTTAAAAGATGAACTGTTCATATTGGTTCTTTTTTACTTTGTGCGCTAAATTTAAGTGTTCACTATGATTTTAAATAAAACAAAAAACGATTTATTTACGCAATGGATTTCGTTATCCTAACCGAGTTTCGTATAAAAATCATTCAATTATTTCTTCCCTTTGAGGTAAATATCTAAAAACTCATAAGTCTCTTTTCCATTGATTGTGTGTGGGCCATCGAAATGTTCTATACGCGTCTTTTCAGGAATACCCAATTGAACAAAATGTCTACGTACTCGAGCATATTCAAAATCTACCCACTCATCAATAGAAACTCCATCATACAATCCTCGTTCAACCATAAACGGACGAGGAGCAATCAATCCTGCCATTTCAGCATAACTGAATGTATGTCCCAAATCCCACTCGGGCATATCATATTCACCAGTATATAGATAACTTATCGGATAATCAATGGTTGAATTTTTCACAATCCATTCGTTGAAATCTGCTGAACAAATCGATAGCGCATATCCTTCTACTAACGCTGGCACACGCATCGCTGTTTTACCTCCATAAGATAACCCATAAAAACCAATCCGTGATGCATCGACAAATGATTGTTGCCCTAACCATTCTACAATACGCCTATGCTGACCAACTATACCAGAGAATAAGGTTAATCCAATCGGATTTGCCATGCGTTGCAAGACCCGAAACTTGTCTTGTCCACGATAATAATTGTGTGGTGCGAAAGTGACATATCCCTTCTCCGCAAGCTTTGCGGCAAAACTTTTATAATATTGATATCCTGAAGTGGTTGTATCGTTTGTAATGACATCTTCAGGAAGACCTTCAAGACCATGCTGACATACTACCACTGGCCTTTTTTCACCTGGTTTAATCCCCTTAGGAACTAACAAAATGCCCCAAGCAAAAACATCTGGAGCATACACATCTAAGGTAATTTCATAGCTAGTCCAGAGATCATTATCTTCTAACAGCCTAGCCTTAGGATTTGCAGGAATACTTGGAATGGGAAGCTCCCCAAGTACTTGACCAAGTGCTTTACGATGTAGGGATTTAATAGAAACCTGCTCATCAATAGTCCCCTTAAGTGTTTGCCAAAAAGTTGAATCTCGAGTACGATGACATACAGCCATCACACGCTGAATATGCGATTCCATATTCCGTACCGAACGAGATTGTCTATCTTCTGTATTAACCCAATCTATATTTTTTGTTGAAGTATTGATCGGAGTTGCAAGAAAAACAAGCTTGCTATTTAATCCTTTCACAAATTCAGATAAAGCAGCCGTTGAAAATGGATCCACCGCTTTCGTTCCGATTGTGGATGCAATCCATTGAAGATTACTACGCATCTTCGGCACCATTGACTTAGCCCTTTCCCATTCTGCTCGACTATGTTCAAAAGTTGGAGTAGTGATTACTTCAGGAGCCGATCCAGCATTTGCCCATTCTTCAGAAGTATGATTTATCTCAGGTCCTTGTGCAAATTCTATAGTAACTTTTCTAGGCCAAGCCATCACAGCAAGTTCAGCATCTCCAAAGGTAGTCAGCAAGCCGAAAACATTCCTATAAATCGGCTCTTCCCAAAGCTTTTCTCTGCTGTCAAAATAGCCACTTACTAATGTTGATGAAATGCGTTTATCCAATGCGGCCGCATATAATGCCAAAAGTCCACCCTCACCGTGACCTGCCACGCCTATGTTAAGATTGACCCCCTCGATTTTATTCTTAGATGAGAACCAATCAATAGCAGAAAAGACCTTTTGTAATTCATACCCTATCACATGCCTTCCAACTTCATATGCTTGCCGATAAAGCCACTCACGGTGTGGTAAGGAAAGTGAGATATCTAATGATCGATTACCTGAATACTTTGAATCGCGGCTAATTAAGGTTGGAATGATTACTTCAATCCCATTGTTAGCCAATTGCTGCGCTGCAGCAAAACCAACATGACCTGACAACTGCAAGCCAGCTAGCACTTCTGGCGTAACATCGGCATCTGGAATCATAACAACTCGGGCAGTGACTTTCCCCTTGGGTTGAACGAGAATCCCTTCTGCTGACAACCCATCCAAAACCTGCCAATGAATGGAGCTGATAGTACATTTAGGCAATTCAATTTTAAACGCTTTTAATCCAGCCGCTTTGCTATTCGTAAGTATTTCTATATGGGATTGTACCCGTTCTTCAACAACACCAAGTCGCTTCGATAACAAACTTCGTTGAGCAGATATTGATTGATCAAAGCTGTTCTCTGAAGAAAAATCGAACTGCCATGCTTCAGATCGATGCTGTTTTTGTTTTTCAGTTTCGCTTAGTAAAAATCGACCAACACCTTCTACCATCTTTGCAGAGAGATCTCCTTTTTCAGTCAGAGGACTCGCTGTAAATGGGAAGTTCTGTTGACCTGATAATTTCAGGTTAAAAACTAATAATGAAATGACAAGGATAAGAAAGCTAGATTTTCTAGTAAAAAAAATGATAGACTTCATAAAAAAAATTTAACGTTGTTTTTAATTTCAATTATATAATGGCCCGGAGGGCTTAGACCCTACAAATCCATAATAAAGTATCACGACATATGATAATAATGGGATAATCATAGCAGGAGCGATTGCATTCCACCTATCTGCAATAAGTCCCATAAATGGAGTTAGAACAGCTCCCCCTATTAGACTCATAACCAGAAAAGAAGCCCCCAATTTCGCATTCGGACCAAGCCCTTTGACTGCTGAAGCGAAAATAGTAGGATACATGACAGACATAAAAAAGCTAGTACCAAATATAGCCCAGATCCCAATCCATCCTGGGAACAATATACCTATAGCAACCAAGCAAATATTAATGCATGCATAAATACCCATCAATTTTGCAGGTCGTATGTATTTCATAAAAATAGTTGACGAAAAACGTCCCAACATAAAAGCAGCTAATTTCCCAACAAGAAAAGCACCAGCAAATTTTGATGATAGCCCACCGTTTTCTTTTACATATTGTATAAAATAACTCCATGTACCAAGTTGTGCCCCTAGATAAAAAAACTGTGCCATGATTCCTTTATACCAATGCGGATATTTTTTCAACTCGGCAAAACTTCCTTTTACTTGTGCAATTATTTTCACCTCTTGTTCTGGAAATTTTGCTCTTGAAATAAAAAACGCAAAAATCAATACAATAATGCCTAAGCCAATATAAGGCGGCCCAACACGCATGGTTTCCTCAGCAAGATAGGCCTTAAATGTACCTGCTGCTTTCATCGCTTCTATCTGATCAGCGGTCAAGTCAGTATCTGAAAAAATAAATACTGTACCTATGGCAACACCAGACATGGCTCCAATGGGATTGAATGCTTGAGCGAAATTTAATCTTCGCTCTGCCAAAGAAGGATCGCCCATACTAACCACCAATGAATTGGCGCCAAGTTCAAGAAATGCAAGTCCACTCGCAATGACAAATAAAGCACCAAGAAAAAAAATATACTTTCCCGCAATGGCAGCAGGCCAAAATAAAAAACAACCCAATGCGAATAAAATTAGTCCAATGACCAACCCATATCTGTAGCCAAATCGTTGCATAATTAACCCGGCTGGCAAGGCAAATACAAAGTAACCAAGCTTGAAGGCCGACTGGATTAATCCGGCTTTAAAACGAGATAGTTCGAGCGATTTCATGAAATGTGGTATCAACACATCGTTCATGGTATTGGGAAGAGCCCACAAAAAAAACAAACTTGTGACCAACGCAAACGTTAGCAGATACCCAGGCAGGATGAATGATTTTTTGGTAGTCATAGTCTAATTTTGATATTTATACACACCCCTCAATTTAAGCCTTCGCCTAGAATAAGAAATAAGACTTGTCGAATTTATTTACGCAATCCATTTCGTTATGAACGCCAAATCAACGTGCAACATTATCTCGAATAAATGTATCCTATACAATCACTAAAGCCTACAAAAAATTCTATTTACCCGTTAATGCAAATGCCACATAACTATCGCTCGATTTTCCTCCCCATTTAGAACCACCGCAGGCGATGACGATGAATTGTTTTCCATTTACAGTATACATTGAAGGGGTAGCAAGTCCAGAAGCGGGTAGATCAGTTTCCCAAAGTAATTCACCAGTGCGCTTGTTGAATGCCCTAAATTTCCCATCGGCAGTAGCAGCAATAAACAATAACCCTCCAGCAGTCACTAATGGGCCTCCATAATTTTCTCTCCCCGTTGTTGGAATTCCTCTTTCTTTTAGCTCTTTAAATTCCCCTAGTGGAATTTTCCATGCTAATTTTCCGGTGTTCAAATTAATAGCACTTAATGTTC
>CAMCBE010000029.1 GCA_945872805.1 Chitinophaga pinensis
TTACGATAATGTCTATGCCTCCAAAATATAAAGAAGCAATATTAAATGCTTGATTAATTGATTCTTTATTTGTTACATCTACCAATGCTGTGGTAAATACATCCTTGCCATATTTCGTATTAAATTCTTCTGCAGCACTGTTTAGTCGATTTTGATCATTATCATTCAAGATTACACATGCGCCTTCATCAGCGAATTTTTTTGAAATGCCCTTTCCAATTCCGCCTGCACTACCAGTCACCAATACAACCCTTCCTGATAATGATTTGGGTTTTGGCATACGTTGAAGTTTGGCTTCTTCGAGTAACCAATATTCAATATTAAATGCTTCTTGTCTTGGTAAAGATGTATAAGAAGAAATAGCTTCAGCACCTTTCATAACATTAATTGCATTGATGTAGAACTCGGAAGCAACACGTGCTGTTTGTTTGTCTTTTGCAAAGGTGAACATTCCAATTCCTGGATATAATAGCACTACTGGATTTGCATCGCGAATTGCGGGGCTATTTGAATGCTTGCAACTATTGTAGTATTCAGCATACATTTTTCTATATGCTTCGAATTCGGGGATTAGTTTCGATTTTATTGATGCTGTATCACTTATGTCTTCTGTCGGCAAAAGTGGTAAAATAAGTGGGCTAATTTTTGTTCTTAGAAAATGATCTGGACAGCTTGTTCCCATTGGAGCTAGCCTGCTCAAGTCATTTGAATTGATAAACTCCAATACACGCTCATCGTCAGTAAAATGTCCAATCATCTTTTGTTGAGATGAACAAAGACCCCGTAAAATTGGAGCAATTTCAGCAGCTTGTTCAATTCTTTTGATGGCCTCCAATGAAGTGATTTTTTGTCCACCGAACGTTGTTTTACCTGCTATTTTAGCATTGATGAATTCTGCGCATTGTTCTATCACTTCTAGTGAATTTATATAGCATTCGTATGCCGTATCTCCCCATGTAAATAAGCCATGAGAACCTAGCATGATTCCACGAATCCCAGGGTTTTCATCAAGGCATTTTTTTAATTGCAATCCAAGGTCGAACCCTGGTTTTTGCCATCCAACCCATCCAATTTTTCCACCAAATAGTTCTTTGGTTATTTGCTCTCCATCTTTGGATGCGGCAACGGCTATTGCAGCATCTGGGTGAAGGTGATCGATATGTTTGAAGGGTAAAAAACCGTGCAGTGGGGTATCAATAGATGGAGCCTTAGATTCTAAGTCAAATATGCAGTGATTAAATAACGCAACCATTTCATCTTCATGTTCAATCCCACGGTATACATTGGTTAGGCTTCTCAATCTCTCTGTATACAATGCGGCTAATCCACTTTTTTTCAATGTGCCTAAATCTCCGCCAGAACCTTTTACCCACATAACTTCTGTTTCAGAACCCGTCAATGGGTCTTTGGAAATTACTTTACACGATGTGTTTCCTCCACCATAATTCGTAAGGCGTAAATCTGCACCTAACAAGTTAGATCTATATATAAGTAAGGCAACTTCATCATGTTTAATTTTATCTGCATCATGTTCATTCCAGAGATAAGAGACGTTTTTGAAGTTCATTATTTGATATAATTTGATGTTAATATGTGTATTTAATTTAAGCTTGGCAAAGTAAAACTTTATTTTTTGATTAATTCATTCATAAGTAATGCTAAATGTATTATTTAATTGCATTTCCTATGCCTACAATAAGCACTGACGCTATTATGGTGAGTATGCCAAGGATAATCGTTCTGATGGTTTTTGCAGATGTTCCCTTCCACTCTTTTAACACTATGCCCCATAGATTTGAAACGAGTATAATAAAGGCCATGTGTAGAATCCATGAACTTGCCCCGTTGCCTAATTTACTTTCTCCCATTCCGTAAAAAAAGAATTGTAAGAACCAGGTGGTTCCTGCCATTGCAGAGAATAAGTAGTTATTGAATAGTGGGGTGTTTTTGTTGGTATAATCGTTGAACGATTTATTTTTAGTATTTAATATAATACACCAAATGATATTGGTAGTGAGGCCGCCCCATAACAAAACAACATAGGTGACGTTATTTTGAAATAGTGGATTGAAACCAAGCTCTACCGCTTTTTCTGCCATTGGCTTTCCTGCTTCAATCCCAAAATTAAAGCAGGCACTTAGGATGCCGGATACGATCGCTACGAATAGTCCTGTTTTGATATTAAACTCTTTTACACTTTCTTTTTTCTTTTCATCTGAAAGTTCCTTCTCTTTCATGATGCCTGCTTTCCCTGATATAAAGATCCCCACCAAGCACACTATAACACCAACAATCACAAGCTGTCCACCCGAATTGGAAAGCAAATCAGTCAAACTTGTCTTTCCTTCCTTCGGGAAAATATTATAATAGATTGATGGAACCAATGCTCCGAACGCAGAACAGAAACCTAGTACAACAGAGTTTCCAAGAGACATACCAAGATAACGAACTCCTAGTCCGTAGGTGAGTCCACCAATTCCCCAAAGCAATCCCATTAAAAATGTAAAAAAGAGAACAGTATGGTTAGTGGATGCGATGATTTCGGCAAATCCAGGGATTGTTAGGTAGGCTGCAATTGGAGGTACAATCAACCAAGAAAATAAGCCGCCAATTATCCAATAGCTTTCCCATTTCCATCCTTTGACTTTACTAAAGGGCATATAAAAGCTTCCTGAGGCAACCCCTCCAATAAGATGAAATAATACACCAAATAGCACTCCCATGTTATATGTTTTGGTTTTTTAGAGGTTTGAGTCTCAAAACAGGCTTAAAAGATACAACATATATTAATTTTCAAGAGAAATGAGAGTGATTAAGTGAATTGGTAGGTCTTGTGGATAAATTAAATAGAGCAACTGTATTATCCCCTCTAATAGAATCAGGTAAGGACGGTTATCTTTGTATAATAAATAGCATCATGGAAGTTAAAACGGAATCACTTAATGCCCTTTTTAATAGATTAAAAGGTCTTGGATTTATAGAGAGATTGTTTGGATGGAATAAAGTTCAAGCTTTATTGTCAGACGCATCTTCTGAATTAGGCGCTTTGCAGCATGCAGTTGGAGACTTAAAAGAGCAATCAAATAAAAAGGAAAATTCTATTTCTGATTTAAGAAAGGACATTGAAGTATTAAAAATTTCAGAGTCATCATTAAATAATATATTGTCTCAGAAGAATTCGGAAGTGGAGAATTTACGTGATGGAGGAATCAAGGTCAAACAATTGTATGCAACAGAGCAAGAAGCAAGAAGGCAAAAAGAAAATGCATTGCAAGAATCGAATTTCGAGAAGGCCCAAATTTCAGATCGCAATAACCAGGTATTAAAAGAATTACAAGAGGTAAAATCGGAACTTGCAGGGCTTTATAAAAATGAGGAATTTAGAAAAACGGAGCATAATGAATCTCTTACTTCATTAAAAACAATACAAGAAAACATCAAGGAAGAGCGTCGATTAGAGCAAGAGAAAATAGAGCAAAAAGAGCAGGATAGAATGGATAAAATCCGAGCAACTTGGTTAGATCATCAGCAGCAAGCTCAACAGTTCATCAAAACTATTTGTTCTAAATATACGATTGAATATGCAGATGAAGTTCCTTTTAAAGGTACGCCAGACAATACTATCCGCATAGCGAGTGAGTATATTGTATTCGACGCAAAAAGTCCTGCAGGCGTGGATCTTACAAATTTCCCATTATATATCAAGGCACAAGCTGAAGCCGCTAAAAAATATGCAAGTCAGGAAGAAGTTCGTCGGGATATCTTTTTTGTAATTCCATCAAATACTGTTGAGTCGCTAAAGCAATATGTATTTCCAATGGCAGATTATACCGTATTTATTATTTCGTTGGATGCATTGGAGCCAATTATTATTTCGTTGAAAAAAATTGAGGAATATGAATTTGCTAAGGAATTAACACCAGAGGAGAGGTCTAATATTTGCAGGATACTTGGGAAGTTTGCACACCTTACCAAGCGGAGGCTTCAAATTGATAGTTATTTTGCTAAGCAATCTATAGAATTGGCTTATGCTGCTGAATCTGCCCTTCCTTCAGAAATTTTAGAGGAAATGTTGACATTTGAGCGGTCTGATAAGTTAAATCCTCCTCAGGAAAAAAGAACGAAAGTGATTAGTATCAAAGAACTCGAGAAGGAAAATAAAAAAAATGAGCAAGAGGCTGCTGGTAGAGGAATTAATATTGATGCTGGTCCATTAGCTGATAAGATCAATGAAATGCCGCTTTACAGTGAATCTAAAGAAGATCTTAGTTGACGAATGGAGATTAACGAAATTAGTCTAATCGTGACTTTTCTATTTTATTAACCCACCAACATTACTTGCAAAAATCTTTACTGCAATAGCAAGTAGTACCACCCCGAAAAACTTACGTACGGCAAGCATCCCTTCTGGACGAAGTATTTTTGCTATGAAATCAAGCGAGTGTAAAACAATATAAACAAAGATAACATTGACTAGGATGCCTATCAATACAGGCCATTCACTGTAGTTTGCGCGTAGCGAAATTATGGTGGTCAACGTTCCAGACCCCGCAATGAGCGGAAAAGCAATCGGTACAACTGTTCCAGATTTTGTATCGCCATCGCCTTTGAAAAATTCAATTCCTAATACCATCTCTAGGCCAAGAATAAATATAACAATTGAACCGCCTACTGCAAATGATTTGACATCAACCCCTAATACACCAAGAAACTTTTCTCCTACAAACAAAAAGAAAATCATCAGTGCGCCAGAAATTAAGCTGGCCTTAAGTTCGTTAATACCTCCCATTTTTTTCTTTAAAGAAAGCAGGAGGGGTATTGATCCTAGAATATCTATCACGGCAAAAAGTGTAAAACTTACTGTCAGGATTTCGTCAATTGTCATGATCGGTATCGGTTATGTACTGTAAGTTAGAAAAATAATTCGTATAACTCGAAACCATTCATCCATGCCAAAATTACATGCCCCAACGTATTCCAATCGTATAGTTTCTTCCCATGGTTGTATACCCTAAAATATCCTGGTAAGATTTATTCAAAATATTTTTTAATGAAATATAAAAACGAGTATTCTTATTAAAAGCATACTGACAAAATATATCTGTGGTCATGTATGGTTTTAGCTCAACAGGGAGTGAGGCATACATTGGCTCAAATCTTTTGCCAACCATACGTTGAGAGATGGAAGTGAATATTTTTTTAGAGAGTTGATATCCTAGATTTCCGTTCATGACATGTTGGGGAATTCTAAATAAATGAGAATAGGTGGTGTCTCCCTTTGGTATGTATATATAATTGTCTGCATCGTATTCAAAATTGGTAGCGGTAACCTTACCACTTGTATAGGTGTAGTTATAAGAGAAATTCCATTTAGATGCTTTATACCCTAATTCCACCTCTAGTCCATGATCTTTTTGCAGACTATAATTGAAGTATTTGTATGACTCATAGTTGTAGTCGATGCCATGTTTGATTCTTCTATTGAAATACGTTACCCTGCTATTTATGCGTTTAATTCCAATTAATTGTATTGACGCTTCGGAAGTTATTGATGTTTCTGGTTTTAAATTTCTTTCCCCTGAGTAGCCATCAAATAATTGGTAAAGTGTCGGTGCTTTATAGGCAGATGAAATATTTAGCGATGTTTTAAATATATTTTTATAAATGTATGAAGGGTTGAAGGTAAATGTAATATTGTTTCCATATCTACTATGTTTATTGTATCTGATTCCGGACTCAAGGTTAATATTTTTTTTACTGTTGTATACTAAAGAAGTCATTGCGCTTGTTAGTGTAGCATATGCAGTATCACTCTTAAGCATTGATTTGTATTCTCCATAATCACTAACTGAAAAATAATACTGATCAGTGCTTTGTTTTTTATGGTCTATTCCTGCAAGTATTTGCAACTCACTATTGAGTTTGAAAGCACCGTAGAGTTCAGCAAAGTATGAATTTCCAGTAAAGTCAGATTTAATGTACCTAGAAAATCCATTGAGGTATATAGAGTCATCAAGGTAGTTTCTTGTACTATTATTGATCGAAAAATTAGCATGTATATTTCCTGATTTTATTTTTTTACTCAACCCTGCTGTGACTTGCATATTCTTATTTTCCACTCTTGAATCCCTTGCATCTTCGTAGGCTGTTTCATCTATATCGTTTTTATACTTACTTAGTTGTGTGCTAATATTCCATTCCCAGTTTTTTGTACCAATCGAACCAATTTCAGCTTTGTATACCTGTTGTGTCAACCCATCTTTATCATGTGATCTTTTTGATGTTGTATCAAGTGCTGAGCTAAAACCATTCGATGATATATTGTTGTATTGTATTTTATATCTAAACATGTTACTTCGCCCTGATAAATTCAGGTGCATCATGTTGGTTTGGAATGAACCTCTTGAAAACGAAATACTTGGAGTAAACTTTTTTAGCTGAATTTTCCGAGTGATGATATTGATTACTCCAGCTACCGCATCAGATCCATATACCGTAGATTGCCCACCTTTGAGTATTTCTATTCGCTCAATATCTGCGAGTGAGATAAAGTTTAAATCATAGGTAGAGCGTATAGTGGATGCATCTGATGCTGGACTCCCATCAAGTAGGATTAATGCATTTCCAGTTCCGGCCCCTCGCATATAGACGTCCGGATTTGTTCCTGGTGCATTATTAGCACCAATTACTGATAGTCCTACTTGACGATTTAACAGTTCACCGAGTTGATTAAAAGGACTTTCGTCAATTTCTTTTCGGGTAATTACGGTGAGTACTTTTCCTGTATTGATTTGTTTTTGTGGAAAACGATTCGCTGTAACTACTACTGATTCTAGTTCTTTTGCGGTAGTGTCTGACTGGGCTTGAATCCCCAATGATGAAATAAGGATGCCTGCAATGAAAATTTGTTGGATCATAGTTTTTGTTTCTATGAACCTTCGGACATGGACAGAAATGGATAGAGCTGCTGATACAGATTAAACATCTCCGGCTTTTCTCCCGAAAGCTCGTGATTAATTTGTGCATCAGGCAGGTCTTCTGGCTCAACTCCATTTCTAGACCTTCCCGTGTTAACAGTGGTCGTGAGTAAGAAATGTTCTGCAGTTGCAGGAGTATTTACAGCTACGGGGATAGCGCCGGGATTTAACCGAACTTCCCTTTTAATGAATTTCCCTAAAGGGAATTCAACCAAATGCATTGCAAAGATGCAATGATTTCAATTTTGCGGTGAATTATCTTTTCAACAAATGTGAATATCTCTAAAAGGTATTAACTATTGTTGTTTTTGGATTTTAAAATTACAAAAAGTCTAATTATAGGTATAAAGACAATCGACCCGACAAAGCCAATTCTGAATGGTAGAGATTTTAATTGGCTAATAATTCCCACAATTATTGAAGAAAAGATATAGAGGATTGAAACTACAATAAAAAGGAGCGACATCTCGGGAGTGAATGCCTAGAAAATAAAATATTATTTATTCAGTAAATCTATCAGACTGTATTTAATGCAGTATATGTGAGTACGATATTGATTAATGCAAAAAAGAAAAACATTGTGAGTAATATTATATTGTTCATTCTCTTTTCAAAATTATCTATTTGACCATCTTTAAAAATTATGCTTGGTAAGACTGCAAGAAGCGACATCATTACAATAATAATAACTATACAAAATGTATTAATTATCTCAGCAAGTGTATAACTATTAGTTGCTGGTAACTTTTGGGCAAGTATATAGTTTGCTCCTGCAGTTGTAAAAAGTGCACCCACTGTATACCTACTTGGATCACTCGAAAAAGGGGCTATAAAACATACAATAACCGCTATGTACATAATGATGAAAAGCTTTATTATCACTGAAAGCCCACCTTTGTAAATGCGTAGTGACATCCTTAACTGAGAATAATCTACTTTATAACCAGGATCTAATTTTGGGTTTCCTCTTGCTGATTTATATGCGTGTGGTTTTTCGATAAGTTTAACCTTCGATTCCTTTTCGTAGCCATTGATATTGACTCTTGAGCTTACTTTAGAGTCAATTGTATCAGGTATAAAAACAAGTTTGTTTCTGTCTAACCATTTGTGTTCAATTGGAATAATTAAATCATGCTGATCTATTGGGTAAAGTGAAACATCAAAAAACTGTGTATTACTTGCTTTTACAAAATATTGCTCATAAGCAATATTGTTTTTCTCATCGTATATTTCTTCAATTTTTGTTGCTTTTATGATATCACCATTTATGATTGAAAAAGGGAGTTCACCTTTTCTTGATTTTTCTTTTTTGCCATTAAAGTCAATTTCATTTGGATTCCATGAAAACCAGAGATAAAACTCATAGGTCCAGCTAGATTTTTTTATATCTAGATCCTCTATTCTTTCTAAGTAAGCTCCAATTTTTACTTTCTTAGTACCAGGCTTGACTTCATATTTTTCCGGAACTGTTCTGCCAGGATCCGGTGCCTTAGGATCCATTGTATTTTTCATGTTAGCATTGACAACTTCTGACATATGTCTAACAGTATCATTCAATTTTTTAGTTGAATAAATTCCTGTTATTATTATTAGAAGTAATATTAACGACAATATCACATGTGAACTTTCAATTTTCAACTTCATAAATCGCTACTTTAAATATACTTTTATGCTGCTAATAAGTTTTTTTCCTTGTTCCTCTAAGAGAAGCATTTGTGCTCTATTCGATGATTGATTTCCATTGGCACTGGATACCCAAAATGTAAATTCATTAATTAGTGTAGGATTGGTTGAGAACATCGGAACATTTTTTTCTAGGGGCTTGATATAGTATTTGTAGTTTTTATGTGCTACAGCATCAAGCATATTACTTAGAATAGAAGCATTAAAAATTTTTGAAGCTGCATGTCGATATTGAATCAAAATATCCTCCTCAGTATCATTGAGTTTATATATTTTTTCTTTTAAGTAATTGTATTTATTAATTTGTTCAATAATTTGATTGTTTTTGATCATTTTATACGTTCCAGAATTCTGAAGTTGTGTTACAGCACCTTCTGAAGCTGAAAATACCTCACGTGAAGTCATTACCCTGGCATAGTAATAAATGTCTTTAGTGTGTTTAGCGATATCTTTTGAACTGATTAATTCAATTATATTTTTGGCAAATTCCTCTTTCTCAGCCTTATTTTTGATTGATTTTTCTAAATTTATTATATCCGTATTTAAATCATTTGCCAGCTCTTTGAGGGTTTCCCTCTCCATATTACGCTCTTTGACTTCATTTGAATAGTTTTCTCTGTAGTTTTCTGAAACTGTACCAAGCAAAACAGCAAGAAACAGCATTAAAAATTGAAGAAAATATTCTTTTATCTCGCTCCTCACTTTTTTTCGGGCACCTATATGCATTGAATGAAATTACCTCCAATAAATAAATTTTTCTAATTGCCATAAATTGCTAACAATTACATAATTATTTATTCATAAAATTTTTCACTTGAAAACTCACATTTGTACAATGTCAAGATGGTTTAGTACGATTTTTATAGCGTTATTCTTTTTAATACCAGTCAAAAATTACTCCCAAGGATTAGGTTGTTGGAATAGCTTCAACCTCGCCTATGATAAGGGTAAAAAATGGTCTTTTGCATCTGAAGTTCAGCTCAGGTCTTTGCAGTTTTACAAAAACTACAATTATCATGAATACAAAGGTATTATTGGGTATAAATTGATACCCAATTTGCAAACTTCTTTGGTCATAGGGCGCTACACTACTTTTGGCACCGGAAAAACATTTCAAACACCTAAGCTTGCTGAAGAATTTAGGGTGGCAGTTCAGCTTGGATTGAAAAATAGCATTGGAAAGGTACAGGTAGATCACCGCTATCGTTTTGAAAAAAGGTACTATACCAGCGGAAATAGGGGTATCAGGTTTCGTTATCGTGTAGGACTTTCAATACCCTTAGATGAAAAAAAGTTGACTAGCTTGAGCGCATCAAATGAATTTCTAATTGCAATTAATTCTGGTTCTTCTATTATTCGCTACGATAAAAATCGTATCAATATTGGCTTGACTAGAAAGATTACAAATACTGTATCCATGCAGTTGGGTTATCTAAATCAATATGACAGTAAATCTGCAGATGAGCCAGGTAACAACTTTTTTGTTTATTCACTTTTCTTGAATATTTCTAATGTCTCAAGTAACAGGTCTCACCATGCTGAAAATTAATTTTTTGAATATGTCCTCATAAGAATTGGATGATTTGAAAAAAGAATTATCTTCCACGAATGACATCTTCTTCAAAAAAATCAATGTTGAATCTTTTCGACATTACGATGATCGTCATTGGTCTGGTGATTGGCATGGGAATATTTCGAACTGCCTCCGATTCGGCTCGTGCAGCAATTACTCCGAATATATTTTTTATCAGCTGGGTCGTAGGTGGATTTGTTGCCTTATGTGGAGCGCTTACCTATGCAGAGATTGGGTCTCGTTATCCAATCACAGGGGGCTATTATAAGATTTTTGCAACTTGTTATCACCCTTCAATAGCCTTTGCCATCAATTGTATTATTTTGATTTCAAATGCATCTTCGCTATCTGGCGTGGCATTGATAGGGAGCGAATATATTTCTCAAGTTATTTTTTCTCATCCACCTTCAGACTTTATACGTTCTATAATTGCAATGTCGGCTATTGTATTATTTTATGGAATTAATTTGTTGGGATTGCGGATGAGCTCGACAACACAAAATATTCTCATGCTGATTAAGATTTCGATGATCTTGTTAATTATATCGGCGTTGTTTTTCCCAAGCGATAATACACTTAATCTATCGTTCATACCGAAAGGTGATTTTACCATGATGGATTATATAAGGTCTTTCGGGATGGCATTGGTAGCTGTCTCTTTTACCTACGGAGGGTATCAACAGACAATCAATTTTGGGGAAGAGGTAAAAAACCCTCAAAAGAATTTACCGCGTGGAATTTTTATTGGGATTGTAGTGATTATCCTTCTATATCTGTCTGTAAGCTATGCTTACTATAAAGTAATAGGCTTTGAAGAGCT